>JAZRNG010000029.1:0-23946 GCA_045648065.1 Acutalibacteraceae bacterium
CAGGAACATCGGGTTCTTCGGGAACGTCATTAAGATAAATTATATTCCAGCTAAATTCATCGCTATATCGATGGAACTCTATCTCTGACCACTGTTCAGCTGACCCCTCATAGTAAATTACTTTATTTCCTGAGTAATAGAAAATCGATTCTCCAATGTATTTAACGCTTAAAGGAATATAAATCGTTTCCAGGCTTTTACACTTTTCAAATGCTTTACTATATATGTTTTCAGTATTTTCAGACATTTTAATCTCATTAAGTGCCAAACATCCACAAAATGCTTTGTCACCTATGCTCAGTACGCTGTCAGGAACTTCAATTTTTTCAAGTGAAGAGCAGTTCTTAAAAGCACCTGTCTTTATTGAAGTTACACCGTCAGGAATTTCAACAGTCTTAAGCGAAGTGCAATCGGAAAAGATTTCTTTTGATAATTCAGTTATGCCTTTGGGTAATTTTATCGTTTCGAGTGAAATACAATTCTGAAAAGCTCTGCTGTCTATTGATGTGACGCTATCCGGTATGTTGATGCTTTTTAGTGATGTGCAATCTGAAAATGCATAGTCATCTATGGTCGTCACGCCTTCAGGTATAGTAATACTTTTAAGAGATGTGCAACCTGAAAAAGAGCCTGTTCCTATACGTGTAACTTTTTCCGGAATAGTGATGCTTTCAAGTGCAGTACACCCCTTGAAATTTTCTTTATTCATAATACTTACACTTTCCGGAATATCAATTTGTTTAAGCGAAGTACAGTTTTCAAAAACATTACTGATAATACTATCTAATTTCACAGGAAGTTTGACTTCTTTGAGATTTGTGCAACCTGAAAACGACATCGGTTCAATCTTTGTCACCGGTAATGCCGATAAATCTATGCTTTCAATAGCAGTAAAACCTTTGAAACTAACAAAGAAATGGCGCACTTCACCTTCAATGACAACTTTTTCAACATCATGTCGCAGACCTTGAAACGTTCTGTTTCCGTTTTGATATCTGTTTAAATATATATCACCGTTGTGACCCCTCATTGTAAGCGTCTTGCTTTCAGGATCAAATTCCCAAGAGCCAATCTCACAGGTTCCGATGTTTCTACCTGACCCTGATATCGCACCGTAATTGTATGCAGTCAAAAACGGCTCACGACCTAAGTCTCGGCTAGCAAATTCATCTCTGCTAAAAGGAAAGCACCAGACTGTATTAAATCTGTCACCCGCCTGATCAATATTAACTCGATTTATATATTGTATGCTTTCCGGGAAGATTATTTCTTCCAAAAGACCACAACCTACAAAAGCGTCTTCATAAATAGTTGTAACACCTTCCGGAATTTTGACAGATGTAATGGCACAATTTTTAAAAACATAAGCACCAATGCTTATCACACCGTCAGGAATTGTTGCATTTTTAAGGTTGTAACAATCTTTGAAAGCTGAGGAGCCTATGCTTGTCACACCTTCACAAATGGTTACGGATTTTATTTGCTGCTTTAAGCTTCCCCACGGAGGAGTACTATTATGATAGCTATCCATCTCACCTGTACCACTTATAATAAGCTCACCTGTTTCTTCAATAAATTCCCATCGTACCGACTCACCGCAGTAACCGCTGAGAAAATTTTCTTGTGCAGACACAAGCATCGGAAAACTTGTCATACATAACATCGCTAAAATAAAAGCGATACCTTTTTGTAATTTTTTCTTCATTCTAATCATCCTTTCTGCACCGCTTTCCTTGGTGCTGACTAAAGTATAGCAAAAAAGCATCCTCAATATCGTGCGACGCTCTGAAATGGTGTTTTGAAGGTATGAAATGATAATTCAGACAAAAATAAAAGTGGCAGAAAATCTGCCACTCTTCAAAATATACTTTCCCATTATGTAAGTCTTGAATCAAGAATGCCGTCCTTTACTAACTCAAGATAAGTATTATCACCAGATTTTATTTGCTTACAGCAGTCTTCATTTCAGTTATCCGAAATAAAATTTTAAAAACAGCAGGAACGTTACAAGTCACGTCCTGCTGTTTTCGAATCATCTGTTATCTTATTAAAATGCTTTCGATCCAGTTTTTGAAAATTCTGAACGGTGAGCCAATATCTGCAAACAGATCAAAGAATCTTTCAAAGAATTCTGCGATTGAGCCAAAGAATCCCGGTTCACCTGTCGCCTCCAATGTCTCAGCAGATGACGCTACTGTCAAAAGTGCACACATCGCCACCATCGCAGCACCTGCCGCTAAAATCTTTTTCATACTTAATCATCCTCTCTTCTTTCGTTTTACTATTATTATCAAAGTAACCGTTCCTGCTGTCACTACTATGACAACTGCAAGAATAATTACTATAATCCATATTACTGATAAACCAGTAACAGTAATCTCGTACACATCAGTAACGAGCACATTCCCGTTTTCATCCTTAACCGTACACGTTACGGTAGCTTTACCCGCACGTGCCGCAGTAACTGTACCCTTATCATCTACTGTTACTACCTTTGCATCAGAAGATGTGTAGCTGACAGTATACTTTTCCGTTACATAAACTGACGGTGTTATCGTCATTGAAGCCTTCTTTTTGAGTGATACAGTCTTTTCTTTGCCCTCTATCTTCATTGCAGAAATGTCTTCGTCTGACTCTGCAAGCTGAAGTTCAACCGTATCTTCTGCATCAGCCGTATATGTATTTCCCAAATACACGAACTTAGCATCATCTTTCAGCGGTGTGATCACTACATTTTCGACATTTTCTTCGATTTCATGCAAAACCATTTCGTCTTTGCAGCCTATCATCGGAAATTCTTCAGTCACTACCGTTTCATCATCTTTTTCGTATGTAACCTTAATATCGCCTTTTCCTGCATAAACCACATCAGATACTCTGAAACCGTCTGCTGATTCAATGTACTTTGCGATATCACACAAAGATACCGATTTGATGTTTTCAGGACTGCCCGAAGAAAAGTTACAGTAAACTTTACCGTTTTCTTTGTAGAAATAAATGTTATCATCTTCAGGGAAATTATTGTCATAAACATAAATCTTTGCTGCATCTCCCTGACCTTCACAACGAAGGAAGTTTACAGCATGCTCACCGCTGACATCACCTCTGTAAACGAGTATCAGATCGCCCTTATCATTATGACTTCCGTCCTGAATGTACGCTGTGACTTCATTCCAGTCTTTTTCAAGGTCAACCTTTTCCGTGAGCTTTGTAAGCCACCACGAACCGCCAGCAACTACTGACTTTTTAAAGCTTGAACCCTGTCTGTCCTGATAGTAGCATATAGGCTCCGTATGAGTATTGGTGTCCAATTTAAAAAACTCGTGATCGTCCTGAGCTTCAGCATAAAGCTTGCTGCTGTCTGAGATACCGATCCTCTCGTTTATATTTACAAGATTTGTGTAATAAGCCGAGCTTGTGACAGCCATACCGAAGCAATGGCCGGTCTTCAGATCAAATCCCTCGAAGTGAAAGTCAATATAATTATTGAACTTATATGTTTCTTCACCACGGTTGTAGCCGTTTTGAACCGGATAATTACCGGGAATCTCCACGTCCGGTACGTCAGCATTAAGTCCCCCTTCTAACAATCCGGTCTCAGAATTGAGATGTGGGTCGTCGTTTGCATCGAATATAGGACTTGAAGGAAGCTCGTAATCGAAATCATGGTTATAGTGCCATGTTGCATTTATTAATTCAGAGTTACTGCTAGCAACTGTATTAACATCAACCTTTTTCCACTGAGCTTCCGTACCCTCATAATAAACATCAGTAAGGCTTTCGCAGGCATATGAAGCTCTTCTGCCAACATAACTCAGAGTAGATGGCAATTCTACAACCTTAAGTTCTTTACACATAAAAAAAACGTTGCTTTCAAGACGAGTAATACGACCGCGGATACTTGCTTTCTGCAAGGAATAGCAGTGAGAAAAAACGGCTTCACCCATTTCAGTAACGCTGTACGGAATGACAATTTCCTGAAGCGCTGCACAAGCGCCAAAAGCACCATTACCGATATATTTAACTGTTTCAGGAATTACAACCGATGTGAAACCGCAATTCCAAAAAGCATCTGCTCCTATCGACGTTAAACTCTCAGGGAGAACTACTTCACGTAATAATCCGGCTTTCTGAAAAGCACCATAACAAATCGAAGTTACTCCATATTTGACAACAACTTTTTTTACTCCACTTACATCCCAGTTTTCTGTAAACTTGTCTCTTTCCCACATATCACCCTTACCGCTGATAGTAAGCGTGCCTGAACTGTCAAGAGTCCACGAAACATTTTCACCGCACTTACCGCTTGCCACAGTTGCGGCATAAGAAAACAGTGCACAAACATTAGTCAGACACATAATGCACAGTAAAATCGCAAAAAACTTTTTAATTACCTTTTTCAAAAAATCATCCCTTCAACCTGTCGTTGTCATAACAGGTAATAATTAAAATTGCAATTAAGTCAAATACAGAATAATTTTATTTTTCTTATAATAGGATTTTAACCTTTTTTATAAACCTTGTCAACAACACACGCAAACTCTCCGTGGTTAATTTTTAATATTATCAAGACTTAATCAGATTAGCAAACCAATCAAAAATACTGACAAAAAAATCACCAATACTTTCAAAGAAAGATTCTACTTTGTCAAAAAATGTCGCTTCTGACTTAATATCAGAATCTTCCGGAGTTTCAGGAAATCCTGTTTCTTCTTCGGGAATTTCGCTGCTTGCGCCCATATAATGAACGGTCACATTTTCAAAAATTTTGTTTTCTGTATCAGAAATTTCAATCGCATTCCATTCTTCTTCCGTGCCGTAAAAATAAATATCAGTCAACTTGTTGCACAACGTAAATGCATATCTTTCTATTTTCTTGACGCTGTTCGGTAATGAAACTTCTTTTAAATTATAACAACACGAAAATGTGTATTCAGGAATTGCGGAAATTTCTCCGTTTATTGTTACCTTCTCTAAAGCATATGCATTAGCAAAAGTGTAACCAAAAAATTCTTTTAAACCTTTTCCTGTCTCAAAAAACTTCAACGCCCTGCAATTTGAAAACGCTGCCATATCAACAGTTGTAACACTGTTTGGAAGACTTATTTTTTCAAGTTTCCAGCAATCTCTGAATGCTCCTTTTGAAATATGCTCCAGACCTTCTTCAAAAATAACATCACTGAGGTTTTCACAAGCAAGGAAAGCTTCTTTACCGATTGTTTTTACTGAAGAGGGGATTTTAACACTTGTTATGTTTTTGTAATCAACAAAAGAGTATCCGTTTATACTTGTTGTCCCTGCAGGAATTTCGATGTCGCCCGAAACCAAAACATTATTGTTTACATAAAGTTCGCAGTCATTATCAAATCTAAGATCAATTGGATTCATCGGGTTAGCACCATATTCATCAAACTCAATTCCACACCAATCGCCAAGTGTACCTGCATAATAAATCTTTTCTATCGAGCCACAATCTCTGAAAGCAAAATACCCGATTTTTTTAACAGACTTCGGAATGTTTACTTCCTTTAAGCCTTCAACATTATAAAAAGCTGCTTTGCCAATACCCGTAATGCCTTCTTTGATTATCAGCTTGCTTATTGTCCATTCCTGACCGTGCCACGGCATCGGTTCACCTTTAACTAAATCATAATCATAATCTCGCACTTCACCCGAACCGCTGATAGTCAGAACACCTGTTGCTTCGTCAAACGACCAGAATACGTTATCACCGCATTGATCGGAAGGCTGCGTATTTGCCGCAAAAGATGTCGTAGAAAAGCTCATCGCGCACGTAAGCATTAAAACCAAAGCCAAACTTCTTTTCAGGATATTACTCATAAAAAAACCTCTTTTCCTCTGATTTGTCAGAGCTTTATTGTGGCTTTATTTTAACACCATTCTCGCCCCTGTACGAATTGATCGACCTGAAATACCTCTTTGACGACATGAAATGAATTTAATTGTAAAAAAATGCAGGTCAACAATAATCGACCTGCATTTTTTGATTGTTAACCAAACATTTTTTTCCAAATCTTACTTACTGTAGTTATAAATGCATTGAATGCTGCAACTACAAACTCTACAGTGCCTTGAAGGCTTTCTTCGAGTTGACCGAAAAATTCGGCAACAGATTCAAAAAAGCTGTTATTTACACCATCTTCTACATAGTTGGTAAAAATAAATCCGCTGTAGTCACCGTTGGTCACTCTTTCTCTGAGTTCTTCAAAACTAACCTTTTCTCCATCAATCATAACTGAAATATAAACATCTTTCAAAGTAAGATATTCTTCATCAGGCTCAATGTTTTCTTCCGGAATTTCGAGATCAACACTAAAGTCCGGCAAAGACATTACGCCATCTAACACCATTTTTTCAAACTTCACATAATACAAATCAGGAAGGTTAAGCATCAGTTTGGAAATATAGTTATAATCAAGCGATTCATAGAAAACAAATCGACCCTCAAAAACAAGAGTTTTCAGATTCTCCATAACCTCTTCAGTGCCAACACTAAACGGAGTCACGGCATATCCTGCACCTGCAACAGCAGAGTGAGACTGCGAACCTGATTTAACAACAAAGAAAAGACGTGAATCTGTGTTTTTGAATGCACTGTTCGCCAAAGAAACATTGTCAGCAAGGATTGTAACAATTGCAAGATTTTCGCAACCGCTAAAAGCATCTGCACCAACGGTTAAAACGCTCTCTGAAAAATAAACTTCTTGAAGTGCAGTGAAATCAACAAAAGCACTTTCACCCACAGAGGTGATACCGTTTTCAACCTCAACATAAGTTACCTGATCTTTTATCTGATCCCAATTAGCAAAGTTTGCGTCAATCTCACCTGTACCATTGATTGTAAGTGCACCGCTTGTCTCGTCAAATGCCCACGTCGCATTCTCTCCGCAAGCATCAGTTGGTTTACCGTAATTGAAAACGACATTTTTAGTAAGTGCATCATTACCTGAAGCAATATCAATTTCATTCCACTGTTCTTCCGTGCCGGTGTAGTAGGTCACAAGGTTATTAGGACAATTGTAAAACGCATCGGTGCCGATTTCATTCACTGTATCAGAAATAACGACATTTGAAAGAGAAATAGAACCATGAAAAGCATTGTCTCCAATTCTGGTGACACCCTCAGATATGGTCAACGAGACAATATCTGAGGTTCTGAAAACATCATTATCAAGCACCGTAATGCCATTTGGGACAGTGATTTCCTGCGGAAGTAAGTCTCCCTGAATATAAAAATTATCACTAAATCTAAAAGGATTAGAGTTTTCATCTGCAAAATCAATTTCACACCAATCCGATAAGCTGCCATTATAATAAATATTGTACAGATTCAAACAAGCCGCAAATGCATAACTTTCTATACTTTTCAGTGTTGAAGGAAGGGTTAAATTTCTCATCGTTTGAAAATGGTGAAAAAGATTTTGTCCAACACTTGTTATACCTTCCTCAATTACAACAGTTTTAATTGAGTTGCTTAAATCATACCAAGGTGTTAAATAAATCCCATAACTTCTCATAGCTCCTGTTCCCGAAACAGTGAGAGTTCCCGTTCCTTCATTAAATGACCAAGTTACATTTTCACCGCAGAATCCGGATGTAACCGTCTCCTCTGCAAAGGACACGACAGCAAGATTGAATGCACACAGTATTGCAAGCAACACCGAAATACCATTTTTCAAAATTCTTTTCATAGCAAACTTCCTTTCATTGCATAAAAAATATATAATTACACAAAAAATCCCGTGCATTTTATTATGTATATTTTAATATATAAAATGATCTGAATTTTCTAAATAACTATTTTTATCGATTAATACAATCATAACACTATAAAAAAACAGATGTCAAATATAGTCAATGTAAACTAACATATAAAAACAACAAATCCGAACACATCGTTAGAAATAGATAGGTTCGGATTAATGTTGTATGGCGCCTCAAAATGACCGAAAACGAATAGCATCTTTACCGCAGCCACTGATCCTGATAAGCTCAGTATAACGCATATATAAAAGTTCATTGTCTTTTATAGTAAGATTATTCATACTTTCATCTCCACATAATTTAACTATTATGATTATAAATCAGTCATCGATTTCATTTAAATACAATTCAAAAGCTTTGCATTTTTCAGGGACAGGTGATACTTTTTTGTATTCTGTTTCACCTTTACCGGTAACAGTCATATAATCCCTGAAATCAGGATTCTCAGCTACTATTACGCCATCCTTCACAAAAACAGCGCCACCACGACTGCCGGTAACAGGTAGTTCAGAAACGATAGCTTCAAGCAAAGCTTTCATACTGATAAGCATATCCCGGTCAAGGTAATACTCATAAAGACTTCTGTGTCTGAACGGATACGAAGATAACATAGTGCCGATTTCATTAAGAAGACTAACACAACCTTCATAGTCTCTTTTAAAAGAAGCAACCTGACTCATTTTCTTTCTTAAATAAGAATAGTCAATGTTTTTATCAACTGCAAAGACCTTCGTTTCATGTGCTTCAAATAAATCTAAAGCACCGGTATCAAACTTTAGACTCCCTTTGTTTCTGATATGTTTTGCACACACAAGTCCGCTGATCTGTGTGTCATTCAGAGCTGAACCACCCGGTCTTGCTAGTCCAAAAGAACCCGAAGCTTCACCTATCACGTAAAGACCTTCAATATCTGATTGAAAGTTTTTATCAGTATAGACTCCCCCATTATTATGCTGAGCACATACTGCAATACGCAGCAGATCTGCTGAAAGATCAATACCCTCCCTGAGATAAACAGCTATAGCTTTATTGTTAAGCTTTCTGAGTCTTTCAATGGGTGTATCAGCAAGAGAACCGGTCTTCGTCAAGTAATCTTTTGCTTCATCGCAGAGTTTATCAATCGACAAACCTGAAGGATTCTTTCGATAATCAAGATATACGGTTCTGCCTTTGAGCATTTCGTTTTGTACAGCTACGTCGATCCGTGAACTTTCATTTATCCTGCTGTAAGTAAACGGCCATTGATAACCTTTAAGAAAAACGAAATTATATGCTTCATTGACATTTTCAAAGTAACTACCCAGAAATTCGTACTCTCTTCCGTTTTCGTCTACGCTTACAAACCTCGGAATAACCTGCATAAAACTTCCTGATAAATTCCAACGAAAATCAACAGAAGCTATGCCGTATTGCCATTGAGTAAAATTGCACATTCTTGCCCCCGCATCTATCAGTACGCCTGTCATACCGTGCTGTGATAACGGATAAACTGAATCCTCATAAATGCAGGCAGGTGCTCCGGTGGCACAGACTATATTTTCAGCGAAAACATTTTCTTCTTTCTGAGTTGTTTTATCATAGACCCTAACACCGTAAGCCCTGTTAACGTGTGTCAGAATCTTAACAACAAGTTTATTATCGAAAATAATGGTTTTATTCTTCTCTAAAACCACTTTTTCGAGCTTTTCTGTCATTTTCTTTGAAGTAAGCGGACCTATAGAAGTGGCTCTGAGCGTATTATCGTGATCCGTCTTATACCCCGGATATCCTCCGAACTCATCTGTCGGGAAACCAACTCCGTAGTCGCAAAGCCTGAGAAAGCATCTTTGGCTATGAACGGCTTCAAGGTACATTTTTTCACCGTCGCAAGAACCCCCGTCAAACATATCCCTTGCCATTTTATATGGGCTGTCCTGAGTAAGTCCGTCCATTGCAAGTTTATAATACGTCTGTTTATCACTTCCGGTATTGCGTGATGTACCTGACAATCTGCCTTCAGTAATTATGGCGATGTCGTCAATGCCTTCACGATAAAGCCAATCTGCACACCCGTATGCTGCAGCACCGCTACCTATCACGAGAGCTTTATATATCTTTATCATAAGCGCCTCACATTAAAACCGCCATCGCAGTCAATTACAGTTCCTGTACAAAAATCAAAATTACCCTCAGCTATACTGACAACACATTTTGCAATATCGAGAGGGTGTCCCATTCTTTTTATCGGAGTAATACCATCATCAATAAGCTCCTCATATTTTCCCTTTACTTTGCTAGTCATTTCAGTTTCGATTATTCCGGGTCTGATTTCGATAACGCTTACACCATATTCAGCCAATCTTGAAGCAAAAAGCTTAGTAATCATCGAAATACCGGCCTTTGAGATACAATACTCACCCCTGTTAACCGATGCCGTATAAGCTGACATCGAAGAAATATTCACAATCCTTGACTTTTTATTTTTTGTAAGCAACTCTGCAAATCTTTGAGTAACAAAAAATGTTCCTTTAAGATTAATATCCATCACATAGTCAAAGTCATCAGCAGTTATATCAAGTATATCTTTTCTTTCTTTCGGTGCCACTCCTGCATTGTTAACCAACAAATCCAGCTTACCGAAATTCACTTCGACAAATCTGACGAGATTATTTATTTCATCTGAATCCGAGATATCACAGGGAACGAAAAAAAATCTGCCGACATATCGTTTTTCCATTTCTGCAGTTTCGTCATTTTCCCCTCTCGCTGTTACAATAACGGTACAACCTTTTATAAGTAACTGTTCAGCAATAGCTTTGCCGATACCTCTCGTACCACCGGTAATAACTGCAACCATAAATATTCTCCTTACTTTTTCACAACAAACTCATTATAATACGGCATATAATATCCACTATCCCTTATCACACATCCCGAGACAGTACCTGCACGCATAAGCTCAGAGCATTTGCTGCATTTTATGCATACCTTGTTTTTATCAAGACAACCTTTTTCAATATAATCTTTATAAAAAGTCGGATATGCAAAAGTCATTCTACCAAAACCCGCAAAATCACCGATACCCTCACCAAGAAGGGTTTCGGCATATTCTACTGCTTTTTCTCCTTCATAACTCAAGGCAGATACAACAAATCTTATCTGTGGAAAAGCTTCGGTTATTTCCTTGGTCACTTCGTAGACCCTTTTCATACCAATATTGCCGTCTTCAGGAGCACCCGCAGCAAAAGGTCTGTTGATATGAGGAATGAGATAAGGATTGCCGATAGTGATGTTAATAAGCTGGATATCCTTTTCCTGTAATTTTGAAATAATTTCTTTAGTTTCCGTTAAATCAATTTCATTTGTTTCACTTACTCCGAAACCGTAACCGTAAGGGAAACAATCACACGCATTCAGTCTTGTTGTTACAAACGCCTTGCCTTTTACTGTTTCTTTTACAACATCAATGCATTCAAAATATAGCTTCGTTCGCTTTTCAAGACTTCCGCCATAATCTCCTTCACGTTCATATGCACTCAGCAACTCATTGAAGAGATAACCGTGACAACACTTGATATCAATACCGTCAAAACCTGCCTCAACAGCAAGCTCGGCAGCTCTGCTATACATAGACGGTATAGTTTCCAGATATGCATCATCAGCTACTGTGTACCGCTGATCTTCTTTTTTCTTTTCCCAGAGTTCATTACGATACGCAACTATCGGTTCAGGAGTACCGTTTGGTTTACTGTATCTGCCACTGTGTGTGAGCTGAACAATAATAATCGGCTCAAATCCGTGCAACTCCATAGATTTTTCTTTAATTTCTCTGACAATATTCCGGAAGCTTTCTACCGTGTTTTTATTTATATAAAGCTGTCTTGGATTTGCTCTGCCTTCATTACACACAGCAGTAGCTTCAAACCAGATAATACCCGGGGCACCTTCAGCGAAACGAAGATACCTGCGTTTAGTCAGGTTACTAATGCCACCTTCTGCGGTTCCGTCACACCCTTCCATCGGCTGAAACAGAACTCTGTTACTTACTTTTTTACCGTATATCTCTATAGGGGTAGAAATAATCTTTTGCATCATACCATCCTTTTATTGTTCTGAAATTTTAACCTTAAATATTGCTTTATTTAATGAAACCTGAAGATCACCGAGCATCAAAGCATCAAAATTGCTGACCACTATTTCCTGCGGAGGAACTACAGGATATTCTGCATCGTAGGAATTCAGAATATGTTTTGAGTTTACCATTTTAAAAAGATAATTGATTCCTGCACGATGCACATAAAAGCCGTCAATTAATATACGTTGAGGCAAATAGCAGGTATAACCAAAATCGTGATCTTCTGTATTCTCAGCATCTATAATATGGGTAGCCACACCCGTCGGGTAAAACTTGCAGTTACGGATAATCAGTTCACCGTTCCAAGTAGAACCATAATCAGAACGAAGTGCAATAAAACTGTCAGACAATACGGTTGTGTTTTCAATCAAAGCCGTTCCGCTTCCAATCAGTTTTATACCGTGATGACCAAGTACAGAATTTCTTACAGTAGCATTCAGAACACCCTGATGAGCATCAAAACGCGACAACGCACAGCCGTCGTATACGAGGTTTTTGCAATAATTAGTGCCTGCAATTCCCCAAAAATCACTATCAGTTATATCGTTTGTCTGATTGCAATTGATAAACTTTGCATTAACTGCAGTTGCAGCGCCAATATCATACGTTCCCATTGTTACTGATGAACCTGCAGAACCAATAGTTGAATATTTTTTATGGCCGGTAAATGTACTGTTTTTTACCGTAACATCTGCACAGCAAGAAAGACTTACAAAAGCAGAATACGGAGCCCCGGTATCACCTTCATTAATAATATCGTGATATATAGAATCGATAATGGTATTTGAACGTTTTACCTGAATACCTCTTGTATAATAGTTATACTCAGAAGGCGCATTGTTAGCTATAGTTGTAAATTTACCGCCTTTTATGGTTAATGTTTCAGAATCAATCGGATAAGCAATAGCTGATGTAATTGCATTAAAATCCCATATAAGCGGAGTATCCCGTGAGATACTACCGTCTTTTTCAACGAGTATAACATCAGTCTGATTGCTGCCTGAATTCTGATTTGCTCCCTTACGAATATAACGCTTAACATTAGAATCAGTAAGCACAACAAGACTCTTACTTTCAAGTGATACGCCGATATTACCTGAATCGATACCGAGTGGTGAAAGCTTGTCTGTTATATTTATACTGTCCTTTGAAGCAGCTACATTGAACACCCAGGAACTTCTGTTTTTAACATTGGTATCATCGATAATAAACTTTGCTGTTGACCAATCAGTATCAGTCATAATATATGCAGTTTTATCGGCACCGCTGATATAATATGTAGCTGTTTCATTTGCAAATACATTAAGTTTATTTTCATTCGCGTAGTCGTGAGTTTTTACAATAGCATCAAAGTCATCTGTCTTGCCGTCGCCTACAGCTCCGAAATCCTCATATGTGACAAAGTCATCAAAAACTTTAATATACTCATACCCGTCTCTGAAGTCATAGTTATTCTTTGCTTCAAGCAATATTTCATCAGCAAAAGCTTTAATTCCTCTTGAGATACCCACTTCAGAGCTACCGGTAATATAAACATTACCGTTCTCAACTTTAAGGCTGAAAGAGCCAGTATCATTCAAAGTTTCACTTATAACAAACGCTTTACTTTCAGCACTTCCGGCAAAAGTAATCCTTTCACCACATACTTTATATAATTCGTTACAGAGTGTTTGGGCAGCACTTGAATACAACGTATCTTTTTCAACTTCAGGTATCACAACAGAGTACTCCTCCAATGTCACACCGTTCACGGTTATAACGTCAAGAGGTCTAACAATGTAAGGACTTTCATAGTTTCCTTTTGAAAGTTCGGTTTTTAGGTCTCTTTTTTCAGAAATCTGAGAAAATGGAACAGTAAAAACAGAAACCAGACACATAAAAAATGCAGTTATCCTTGCAAACATCTTCATCACCCTAAAATACTGTATTATAGTATTTAAAATGTAAATAAAGAAAATACTACAGTTTTATTATATCTTTCATATTGTAGTTTTGCAAGAGCAAGTATTTCAAACCAGAAAATAAACAGGTGTTTTACAAACGTGTGCAAATACAGTTATATTACACAAAATCTCTGACACCGAGTTTTGGTGTCAGAGATTATCAACTATACACGGAAATCTTTTAAATAATATTAAAAATCTACATACAGTTAAACGTTCTTTCGATCACATTATCCTGAAGTTCATCACTAAGATTTACAAAATAATCGCTGTAACCACCGACACGAACAATAAGATTGCGATGATTTTCCGGATTGATCTTTGCATCAAGGAGATCATCGGATGAAACTACCGTAACAGTGTATTGCTGTCCGCCGTTTGCAAAATAAGCCTTTGCAAGTGCAATAAACGCAGCCTTTCCTTTATCACTTGAAAACAATTTCTTTTCAAATTTATTTTGAAACACAAAACCGCTGCAGGCATCTGTATGATTAAACCTGAGAACTGATTTTATCTGAGCCGTAGGTCCGTTTTTATCACGACCCGGTGTTGCAGCGATACTGTCTGCAAGAAGCGGTTCACCTTTCCGCTTTCCGTTCGGAAGTGCTGCAGTCCGTTTTCCGTAACCGGCGGCACGGTTGAATGTACTGCATCCGCCGGTGAAAACTCCGCCTCTATAAGTATTGTTACGTTTGAGGACTGTAAGAAAACGATTAATTACACGTGCAGTTATTATGTCAACTTCTTCAATATCATTTCCGAATTTTTCGCATTTTTTAAAATCGTAATGCAACTTTTCATAACCATCAAAATTCGCATTCAGAGCATCAATAAGCTCTGACATTGTGTACTTCTTATCATCAAAAATCAGCTTTTTGACAGCATACAGACTGTCTCCAGTATCAGCAATTCCTTCAGCCAGAATCTGTCCATGATTATAAACCGGACCACCGTTTCGGTAATCACAGCCTTTTTCAAGGCAACCCTCTATAAGACATGAACGTAAGGGATGCGGTTCAGATAATGCACGAAGATGCTGCCACGTGTTAGCACTTGCACAGGAATTGTAGGTTACAAATTCGAGCTGATCCGTAAAAGCCCGTTCAAATCTCTCATAATTTTCAAAAGTTCTCGGATCACCTGTTGCGATAGAAACCTGTTCACCGGTCATCGCATTCACACCGTTGTGCAGAGCAAATTCAAGACATTTCGTAAATACAACCTCACCGTCTTCAAGTCCCATATGACTTTTACCAAAAATATCAATCTGATTACAGCCATTCATACAGTAGTTATGGCTGTCTTCAGGTGAAACACCGATCTTTTCAAGCGCTGCACAAACTACATCGTCATTATACAATGCCGGGAGACCTGTTCCTGCTCCAAGTGTGTCGGCAATAGCATGCCACAGTTTGTCGGGTGTGTTTTTGTGCACTCTGCAGGTAAGGTTCGGAGTATTGTATCCCTTCTTTCTAACCATATCAAGGATATCATACGTAAGCTCGTTAGTTTCATCATTCCAATTTTCATCACTGCCTGAAACGCAAAGATTCCAGGATCGGTGATCATGAAAATACTCCCACAGCCTGTCAAGGAGATCCGTTATCTCTTCCTTGCTTTCGGTTTTCAGATATGCGGGATACATATACTGATCAAAGCGTCCCGGTGAATCACTTCCGTCAAGTGCAAAAATAAGCATAAAAGAACACATCGCCGACATAAAATCATAAGCCGGTCTTTTAGGAACTGTTTCAAATGCTTTTGCCATTTTGTGTAAGAATACTTTATCAGCGTCATTTTTACATTTCCCTGCCATATCAATAGCAAATAAACGGTATCGTTCACCTATAATGTCTATTGCATCCAATGTGTATGAGCACGAACGGTAAAACCAATCTTCGTCAGGATGACGGTCACGATTTTCTGATATGATTAAACGGATATAGTCAGTTCCGTAATTTACTAACCTACCATAATCAGGGTTTGAATGTCCTCCCCAACCGCCTCCCCATTCAGCACCTGAATGATCGAGAGCATCGGTGATTTCACAATTAAGTCTCGTAGCCTTATTTTTAAGTATATTCAATTCATTTATGTACCCGTTCAATACTTCTTTATACTCCGGGAGTTTTTCAGTAAGCTCTGCTAATTTATCGACAGAAAACCAAAGACCTTCCGAGGGAGAATAACCTGAAGTGCCGTATCTCGTTTCAAAAGCCGTTTCAGGAAGCAACTGATCAGAAAGTCTTATTTTAATGTTTCGGGCAGCATGAAGCAAGGCGAGACCTACCCTTTCACCATGTTCAAGGGTTTCATCAAGAAAATATCCGTAAAGGAAAGGATCAATCTGAGCTAAATTTTTCATAACAACCTCTTCAATTTGAAACTTTTATATCTATACCATGCAAATTAAACAGCGAACACCAACGGGATGTCTCTGCATCACCGGCATTACCATGAATATATGCAGCAGAGAGACCTGTGTTTTCGGATTTTCCTATTCCGAGACTGTGATACGGCATAATTTCCGCATATCTGTACCGACCTTGATTTTTGTTCAGAAAATCTGCCAATAAAACAATATCCTCATCACTATCGTTACAACCCGGTACAAGCGGCAGTCTTATTACGATATCAGCACCTCTATCCATAAGATAGTGTAAATTGGAAAGGATATGTGTATTATCAGCACCTGTAAGTTTTCTGTGAAGTAACGGATTTATACATTTAATATCGAACAGGAAAGTTGTACCGAGGTCTGCCGACTTTTTATAGAAATCACGTGAGCCTATACCGCAGGTTTCCACCGCAAGAGCTACTCCTGCTTCTTTGGAAAGTTGCAGAATCTCTAGCGTAAACTCTGCCTGATATGAAGGCTCACCGCCGGTAACCGTCACACCTCCCGCTGACATATCATAGAAAATCTTATCTTTTAATACCTCTTCAACGACTTGTGCAGAGGTCATATCTTTGCCGATAATTTCATTGGCACCATTAAGACAAATCTGTGTGCAATTACCGCATCTTATGCACTTTTCCCGATCAAGATTCAAAATCCCGTTTTGTAGCGTTCGTGCCGGACACGCTGAAATACATCTACCACATAATGAACATTTCTTCAAATTAAAAGAAAGAACAGGATCCTTAGAAATACTTTCAGGATTATGACACCATATACACCTGAGAGGACAGCCTTTGAGAAAAACGCAGGTGCGGATACCGTCTCCGTCATGTATACAAAACCTCTGTATATTGAATACAATTCCACTCTTCACTACATACTCACCAGCTTTCATTTTTATTATAACATTACACAAATAAAAATCAATATTGTATCATAAATGAAAACTGCAGAGCAAAAGAAATATTGAAACCGAAATGGTGTTGATCTGTGTCCTTAGTTTTGATATATTGTATAAAACAAAAAGAAAACCCGAAGTTGTAACTCTTCCGTTTAAATATGAATCCCCGACATCAGATTTAAATCCGATGTCGGGGATTAAAGCATACATATTTTGTCGTTTTCGTGGCACAATTTTGCATTTTGATTGATATAGCATTTACCTTTTGATATAATTAAGATGTATAATTGTACTCGTTCATAGGAGAATCAATATGATGAAAATAGCAATTTGTGACGATGAACAGAACTGCATAAACGATGTGCGTACTCATATAAGCTTTTTCTCAAAAGATGTCGGTGTTGAGTTGGAGCAGTACATATTTAATTCTGCCGAAGAATTGATGTTAAGCAAACTTAAATTCGATATTGCAGTTTTAGATGTTGAAATGAAAGGTACCGACGGTATTAAATTAGGTGAATATTTAAGAACAACCAATCCGCACATTATTCTTATATATGTCACGGCACACAGAAAATATCTTGATGATGCCTTGAACCTTAATGCTGTTCGTTTCTTCGAAAAACCCATAGACCCCCAAAGGTTTTACAGAGGGCTGAAGGATGCGATTGACCGTATCGACAATTCAAACATCAGCTTTTATCTGAAAGACGGAAAAACAATCGAAAAAATATCAGCAAAAGACATTATCTATATTGAAATTGAAAACAGAAAAACCAAAGTTGTTACTGTTGATAAAATCTATCACGCTTCCGAACACATAAGCTTTTGGAAAGATAAGCTGAGCGGAACAATATTTGTTGCTCCACACAAAAGCTATATTGTTAATTTGAATTTCGTTACTACTTATCAAAGAGAGTCTATAGTTCTTGATAATTGTCATACTATACCCGTCGCAAGAAATAAACAGTCCGATTTCTATAGACATTTTATGAAGTTTATGGAGGGTAAATAATGGCACAGACAATATGTAGTATCTGCGTTTATACCGTGGAAATGCTTACGGCATTAGCCTTCTTTTCAAAAAATTACGCCAAAAGATTTGATTCCAATTTTCTTGTATGGTTAGTCGGATTATGTCTTTTTATTCCTGCTTCTTTTTTGTTCAATATATTAAATAACGAAATATATAATCTTACATTATCTTTTTTGATAAATCTGTTGTTCTGTCTGATTTGTTTCAGAATACCCGTATCGGCTGCTTTGATTCAATGTGTTCTGTTGGATGCTCTGATGTTTTCAACCGAATTGATTACAATTTTCGTTCTTTCTGCGGTAGCTCATATACCAACCAATTTATACAAGAGCAATTTTACGGTATTTCTGATTATTGCTATTATATGCAAAACATTATACCTAACTCTTTCGCAGATATTAGCCTTTATAATAAAAAAGAAAAACGCACAAAAGTATAGAAACAAGTATTTTGTGCCACTATTTATATTTCCGTTGCTAACAATCGCTACCTGCGTCGTGTTGCTGTTCATTGCTCTTGAGGTAGATTTATCACCGGCGTATCAGATATCAATTTCAGCAATTGCTGCACTATTCATTTTTGCGTGTATTTTTATGTTCCTCTATTATCAAACCTTGATTGAAAAAGATACAAAAATCAGTGAGCTTGAAGCTGAACAAAGAAGCAACCAAATAAATCAGGTTTATTTAGAGATACTTCAACATAAAAATGATGAGCTTCAGATGTTGTTTCACGACACTAAGCACCATTACTTAACGCTGAGCGGATTTGAAACAGTTGAAGATGTGAAGCAGTACATTGAAAAGCTTTATCCCGAACTCGAAAGTAAAAACACAATAAGAATTTCTCAAAACAAAATCATTGATTTAATTCTAAATAAATATATCGTTTTGTGTGAAAAATCGGGTATTAAATTCAACTATGAGGTTCAGACCGCAAACCTTGCATATATTAATGATGTTGAATTATCAATTATACTTAACAACGCTTTGGATAATGCCTTTGAAAGTGCAGGAAACAGCAGTGAAAAGATAATTGATTTCTCATTACGGCATATTAATGGGATGGATTTATTGAGCATTGTCAACAGCTGTGACGTTGCCCCAACCCATAAAAACAAACAACTGATATCAACCAAAAAACTTGTGAAAGAACACGGCTTCGGCAACAGAATAATCGAACGTCACACAAAAGCCAACAACGGAAAATACGAGTGGTTTTATGACGAGACGGAAAAGAAATTTCATCTGTCGCTTCTTTTTCAAAAATAAAAATTATACTTAATTTGTTTTAAAGTTTCACTTTGTTTTTTTAGAAATATTTTTAAAATCAGGCATTGCACTCCGCTTTGCTTGATTTTTTTGTCGTTTTTTTTGCATAGTTTTGCATTTCGCATTACTTTTTATATCTAAAAAGATATAATTACTTTAGTAGAAAAGCAACGATTATAACGAAAAATCAAAATCTACTAATAAAAGTTAAAGGAAATTTGTTATGAAGAGAGTATTGTCATTCGTTTTGGTGTTTATAATGATGTTGGCGGTGTTGTCTGTAGGAGCATCGGCAGAGGATTCTGTCATTCCGATTTCTGAATGTGGTGGTGTGATTAAATCAGGAAAAAAATATTCGATTTCCACCGCTGAAGAGTTTTTGCTGTTTGAAGAATTGAACAATAAGTGCAGCGGAGCAACAATCATTCTTACAAACGACATTACAATTCACAGCGGTATCTTTACTGTTGATGAAAATCAGAAGCCATTGTACAACGGTACATACGTTCTGCCCAAAGCAATTAAACCTATAGAAATATTTCAAGGAGTTTTTGATGGGCAAGGTTTCACTATAAGCGGCCTGTATTCAAAAGATGCATCTAAGGCAGGTCTGTTTGGAACCATCAGCGGAGCTACAATAAAAAATCTAACCATTATAAACTCGTTGTTTTTCGGGGACAACCACGGTGCAGGTTCTATCGCAGAAACTTCATACAGTTCAGCTATTCTTAATTGTGTTTCAAAGACAATAGTAATTGGTAATAATTATGTTGGCGGTCTCATTGGAACCTTGAACAACGGCTCTTACATTTCATCAAGCGTATTCAAGGGCTCTGTAATCGGTAAACGATATGTAGGTGGTTTAGTTGGTCGAAGTAATAGTTCTCTTTACGAGTCTGGCAATATGGGTAACGTATATGCAAATACAAATGCAAGTGGATTGGTTGGTTGGTTCTCAGGTATAGCAACTAATTGCTTTAACACTGGTAACGTTTATGGTGATTTTACGGCTGCAGGTCTGATTAGTCATGTAGCACTTCAGCGAGATAGTGGCTATTATGAATTTACTGGTAGTCATGAAATTCAGTATTGCTACAATGCAGGAAAAGTCTATGCTCGAAATGTGGATAACTTTATATCCGAATGTGATGGTAATTTTACAGTTTTTTATTACTGTTGGTTTGTTGGTAACGAAAATGATACCGCTGATAGTTCCGGTTATTTAGAAAAAGGTTATGAACGTTATCTTGAAACCGTTCAGCCCGACCATCTTGGCATGCCGTCCATTGCATTAGATTTTAGCGTAAATCCGGTTAGTGAAGATAAGTTAAAAAGTCTGGATCTTTACCCACAGTCATTATCAGATTTTGTAAGTGACACAGGTAATGAAAACTATGGTTATCCTATCCCAAAATCACTCCAACGCAGAACAGCTGCACCGAGCATTACAAATGTTGAGTATGAAAAGTCGTTTGATACAAGAAATACATTCACCGTAACTGTTAATGGCAGACCTGCTATGATTCAGTTCATCGAGCCGACAAACGGTACAAGAACATATGACAGAAATCATAAGAATGTAACAATCAAAAGCTACGATGCAGATGGAAACGAGGTCAACTCACTCGACCGTACAGCCGTTTATGAAGTGTGGAGTATCTATTCTAACATGATGTCGAATGTTGAAATCAGGACAAGAGCAAAATACCTTTCAGATGCAAGATATACTTGGGACACCGAAACATATGATTTCCCGATGATACTTGCAAATCCCATTGTTTCAATGGAGCTTTCCTCAATATCAGGCAAGAAAGGTCCTGTCCCTGCAACAGTTGTAGCTGATGAAAATACGGAAAAGGTAATGTTCAAAATGCCGAATAATACTTCCGTAACTGTTTCAACCTTCACAACAGACGAAAACGGCAACAGAGTATTCAAGGGCAAGGCCTGGATGAACGAGGACGGACTCAACGAAATCCGCATTTTCATCTACCGTAATAGCGTATGGAGACAAGTGGGTACGCTTGAGTATATGGTTGAGTAACATTATTAAAACTTATATTTATTAAAGTTTTATTTATCGGAGGTGCTCTTATGAAAAAGTTGTTAGCGTTGGTCTTAACAGCAATAATGGTATTTGCTGTTTTACCTGTTATGTCATCAGCAGAAGACACTGTCATTCCGATTTCTGAATGTAATAGTGTGATTAAATCGGGTAAAACATATTCAATTTCCACCGCAGAAGAATTTTTGTTGTTTGAGGAAATGAATAACAATTTTGAGGGTGCAACAATCATCCTTACAAGCAACATTACAATTCACAACGGTATCTTCTCGGTTGATGAGAATCAGGTTCCTTTGTATAATGGAGCCTTCATTCTTCCCGTACCAATTGAGGTTATTGATGATTTCCGTGGCACTTTTGACGGTCAAGGGCATACAATCAGCGGATTGTATGTAGAAGATAAAAATGCCGGCTTGTTCGAAAAAGCATCTAACAGTGCCTCTGTCAAAAATATTGATATTGAAAATTCATTATTTATCGCTCAAGAAGATGCAGGCTCTCTCTTTGGTTCGGGTTACAATCACAATACAAAAGTCGAAAACTGTTATTCAAACGCAATTGTGTTTAGTGAGCATACTGCAGGAGGAATAGTCGGAGGCTTCGGAGGAAGCATGTCCAACTGCTGTTTTAAAGGTACAGTTATTTTAAACGGATATGGTGCTGTTGGAGGCATAGTTGGCGAAGGCTACGGAACTTTTTCAGCTTGTGCAAATTCCGGTAGTGTTTACGCCATAGATTTCACATCTTATGTCGGTGGATTTGCCGGCGAGTTTACGGGCAATGCCTATCAGTGTTATAATACAGGTTATGTATATTCTGCGTTTGAAGCCGGCGGATTTGTTGGAGTATTGGATGGTTATCTGGATACTTGTTACACAACAGGTGTTGTTCAGGCGTTGGCTGCGGGAAATTTCATGGCTACCTGCCTGGGGGAATTTGGCGATATCAAATCTTGTCTTTTTGTTGGAAAAGATACTGATTCTGCTGACCCTTACGGAATGTGGGAATCAGCATTCGATCGATATGTTGAATCAATGAATAACGGGTCTGGTCTTACAATAGTACCCCACGATAAAGGCATATGGCCAACAAACAATGAATTCTTAATAAATAATGGCGACAAATGGAATACTTATTCAGAAGATTTTGTTTTGGATACGGGTAATGAAAACAATGGATATATCGTACACAAAAACCTTCAGCGAAGATCTGTTGCACCGAGTATCACAAATGTAGAATACGAAAAATCATTTGACACAAGAAATACATTTACAGTTACTGTTGAAGGCAGACCTGCAATGATTCAGTTTATCGAGCCGACAGACGGTACAAGAACATATGACAGAAATCATAAAAACGTAACTATCAAAAGCTACGATGCAGACGGAAACGAGGTTAACTCACTTGACCGTACAGCAGTTTATGAAGTGTGGAGCATCTATTCGAATATGATGACAAATGTTGAAATCAGGACAAGAGCAAAATACCTTTCAGATGCAAGATATACTTGGGACACCGAAACATATGATTTCCCGATGATTCTCGCAAATCCCGTCATATCAATGGAACTTTCTGCAACCTCAGGTAAGAAAGGTCCTGTCCCTGCAACAGTTGTTGCTGATGAAAAGACGGAAAAAGTAATGTTCAAAATGCCTGACAACTCAACAGTCACCGTTACATCAAAAGCAACTGATGAAAACGGAAACAAAATTTTCACAGGTAAAGCATGGATGAATAAAGAAGGTTTAAACGAAATCAAAATTCTTATCTATCGTAATAGCGTATGGAGACAAGCAGGTACACTTGAATATACGGTTGAATAATTGTTTTAAGAATATTTCCCCTAACCAAGAACTCCCGTGGATTACTCCACGGGAGTTTGCTTTTCCCTCATATAAAAACAACATAAATCCGAACACATCGTAGTAAAGTGATGGGTTCGGATTAATGTTGTTTAGGACCGTTACACCTAAATAAACCACATAAAAATTATGATTCTGTGTATTCGTGGGCAACGCGTGGTCATTCAAGAGTTAATTTAATAATGGTTCGACAAATTGGAATTTGTCGTCAACTACATCAGTCGCAATAATTATCCGTTATACCCTGCCGTCATTGTTTTTTATTAATTCTGCGAAATCTTCAAAAAATCTGTTCATACCAAAATATGAAAACGATTTTATTTTTCTTTAATAAGCACAATACTGAAAAGCTCTAATTCAAATGTAAGATTATCAGTAACTTCTGTAAGCTCACCACTGTGTTCGTTATCAACCTTATATATATCGTATGACCCCTTTTCACCCAAATCCAATGAAATCTCTTTGTTAGGTAAACCATCATTATCGCTATAATAAGTAAGTATAATTGTCGCTTTTCCGTTTTTATCCACACCGCAAAGAGAATAGATGTTTTCAATCTCATTTTGGG
>JAZRNG010000030.1:0-19975 GCA_045648065.1 Acutalibacteraceae bacterium
GATCTTAGCCTGCTCCATAGCAGCCTTATCAACGTCGGGGTCGTTATAACCGAGGATGTTGGGACCGTATGCGCACATATAGTCGATGAATTTATTTCCGTCAACGTCCCAGAAGTAAGCACCCTTAGCTTCTTCAGAGAAGAAAGGCCATGCACTTACGGGGATGAAGTTACCTTCAGCAGGGCCGAGATGACCGTAAACACCTGAAGGAATTACTTTTGTAGCACGCTGGAAAAGCTCACGGCTTTTGTCGTACTGATTAATTTTAAAGTTAGCCATAGTTAATTTCCTCCCTTATGCAAGATAAAGTGCAACTCTGTCAAGAATACGGTTGAGGTTATCAATCATATTGATCATACCGTGCATAGCGATTGTGCCTTCACCGATCTGAGCCACAGCATTTACTTTACCGTCAAACAGATCGTGAGCGAGCTTCATGCTGCCGAATTCCATGATTGCACGAGGTTCGTCAGGAGCCTGCTTGATTGTGATGAGGTGACCCTTTTTAGCACGTACAGTTGCAGCAGGGCCGCCCTTGATAGACATCTTGATGTCACCGTCAACGATGTGGTCAGCTGAGAACTTACCGATCTCGTCGTGGTTACCGATCTGTGAAATAGCAACAGAAATGGTATAGAAGAGGAGCGATGTGCTGAGATTGAAGAACTCTTCATCTTCAAGATCCTCTTCGCTGGGGCGAAGATAAGCTGTGAGCATATCTGTCAACTTTGTGAAAGTATCCAGAAGGAACTTTATGTGAATAAAGCCCTTTGAGGGGATCGGTGTAACAGTACCGTCAATCATGCCGTTGAACTTTTCGCATGATGAGAAGGGAAGCTTGATATCGCATTCGCTGATACCCTGTTCCATACGGCACTTACCGTTTTTGAATGTAAGTGTTGCGGACGGGCCGTCCTTGACTTCGAAGCCGATGGAGATGGGCTTACGTTCAGCCAGGAGAGCACTTGCCTTGGGGTCAAGCTCGCACAGATTTTCAAGTGTGCCGAGTATAGCATACATATTTATGTACGCCAGTGTTTTTGCATCTGTCAAAGTAATTCCTCCTTGCACTTTAAAGTGTAAACATAACTTTACACGAAGCATATTTGCCATTTTATTGTAACAAAAGTAATTATAAAAGTCAAACATATTCATAGATTTTTTGTGCCAACAAACTAAAAAAATAACAGATAACCAATAAATTGCTTTTATTTTGTACAAAATATACAATTTGTTAATTTAAACAGATAAAGTGAGATGCTTTTTTGTTTTCAAAACAGTGATCTTACAGGCAAAAAATTAAAACCGACGGAAAACCCGTCGGCTTTAACTGTATCAATAAATGATTCTTGCAATAAATCCGGATGCCTTTGCGAGGCCGAGAAGAAGCTTGTCGATGAAAATCCAGAAGCCTGCCTTGAATCTGCTGATATCCATATCATTTCTGAACTCTTCGTTTTCGTAGGCGAGTTCATTTACTGTAATTACCTCTGACTCAAATGTATCGGGTGAATCTTCGTTGATGGTAATGAGTCTGCTTCCTCTCACGGGTTCTTTTCCGTAAGCGCTGAAGGATATGCCGGGAGTGTTGATGAGCATAATTCCGTTATAATCAACCTCGTATGAGTTGACGTGATCATGACCGACCATAACTGAAAGAACATCACCGTTTTCAACCATTGCATCAACCTGACCGTAGTTGAAAACACCGGGTGAGGGAGGCTCGAAAATATGACCTGTGAATACACTTGTGTTCGGGAAGATAACGGGATAATGTTTGCCGTCGTTATAGCTCTCTGTAATGGGGTCGAGCGGATATTTTACAGAGGGGAACATAGCCTCGTAAACATCGGGAGGAATCATATGCTGGAAAGCGATTGAATAAACGGTTTCGCCTGCTTCTGCTTCAAGCTCAGTACAGGTTTCTTTATACCATTCGATCTGATCCTCACGCACACTGTCGTATCCGAGTCTGTTTCCGTTTTCATCACTTGCGTAAGTGTTGGAATCAAACATCCAGAGATTGAATTTAATCTCTTTTCCGTCAGAAGAATAAATCGGGAGATTGTGGTTTGCGGTACCGCTGAGTTCGGGATCAGCGTCGAAAGCAAGGCAGTATTTACCTCCGTAGCGCTGATATATTTCAAGGAGTTCTTCCTTATCAACACCCTGTTCGTGGTCATGATTGCCGAAAACAAGAGTAAAGTAAGTTTCGTGCTCGACGAAAGGAGTGACCAGCTCTTCAATTGCGGCAGCCTTGGTTTCTTCAGGTCCTACGGTGTTGTCACCGCCGAGAACCACGAGATCAGGCTCATAAATTTCGAGCATATAGTTGATATAAGTAAACATTTTTTCCTGAGCAGGATATCCGTCCTGACAGTCGCAAAGATGAAGGATTTTGAATTCACCGTCATCGTTGAAACGAAGCTTTGTACTTGATCCGGCAGCGAATGCAGGGATAATCGAACCGAGAAGCATTACGCAGACAAGCATAATTGAAATTGCGATTTTTTTCATAGTAAAACCTCCTTTTCAATGATTATAACTTGATATAACAGGAACTGTCAATTCGCCGTTTGATGAAAAAACAGGTGGTTTTTTGTGTATTATTATTTTGTGCCAAAAGTCAGATTCGTTGAAATACAAAAAACGGAACATCATCAGATGTCCCGTTAGGATTACAGATATTTCTGCGACTCGGCAACAGCCATTCTGTCGCATTTTTCATTTTCAGGGTGTGATGCATGACCTTTGATCCATTGAATTTTAATGGTATGCTTGTCGTTGAGATTAAGAAGCTCATCCCATAAATCAGGATTCAGTGCCGGTTTCTTGTCTGCTTTTCTCCAACCGTTTTTCTTCCAACCGGCAGCCCAACCCTTGCCGAGACCGTCAGCCACGTATTTTGAATCGGTCCAGAGTGTAACCTCGCAAGGCTCTTTGAGAAGTTTCAGCGCTTCAATAACGGCAGTCAGCTCCATTCTGTTGTTTGTTGTCTGCTTTTCTCCACCGCTGATTTCCTTATCCGTACCTTTGTATCGGAGGATTGCACCCCAACCGCCGGGACCGGGATTTCCTGAACATGCACCGTCGGTGAATATATCAACCTGCTTCATAGAAGAGTCTCCTTTGCCTTATAGATCTTTTTAATTTTACCACAAAAGTACGGTGAAAACAATGTTTATTGCAAAACTTTTATACCAATAATATTTGTCAACGGTTGACAATTGAAGGTTTTATATTGTATTATATAATGACATAAATATGACAATGGAAAAGTAGCAGATTTTTCACGGAAGATTCTGCTTACGTGATATTAGTGACGTACAAAATAATCTTTACATAAACTGCGGCAAAATATATGAACAGGAGAAATTTAATTTAATGCCAAACAAAGAAAAGACCGAAAAGGGTCAGAAGCAGGTACAGCAAAAACAGTTGAAAAAGAACAAATCTGTCAACAAAACCAATGCTTCAAAAAACAAGACAAAACAGAATAAACAGAACGAAAAAAAGAATCAGCAGAAAAAGCAGTCTGCATTTAAAAAATCATCTGCCCAGAAGGGTGTAAAAGCAGACAAAAAGCCGACTCAGAAAAACAGCAAGCGTACCAATAAGCCGAAGGCAACAAAACCTGTGAAAATAGGCTTCCTCGGCGGTATCAATGAGATCGGCAAGAACATCACCGTGTATGAGTATAACGATGAAATTATGCTCGTTGACTGCGGTCTTGCTTTCCCTGATCCTGATATGCTTGGTGTTGACCTCGTGCTTCCTGATTTCAGTTATCTTGAAAAGAATCTTGAAAAAATCAAGGGAATTGTGATCACTCACGGTCACGAAGATCATATAGGCGGACTTGCTTATATGTTGAAAACGGTCAACATCCCCGTTTATGGTACACGTCTTACGATCGGACTCATCGAAGCAAAGCTCGAAGAGCAGCATCTCAAGGGTGCAGTTAAGCTCAATGTTATCAAACCCGGCGATGTTGTAAAACTCGGCGGTTTCAGCGTCGAAGCGATTCACGTTAACCATTCTATACCCGATTCACTTGCATATGCTATCGAATGCGGTGCAGGTACGATCGTGCAGATGGGTGACTTCAAAATCGACAGTACACCCATTGACGGAGATATGATTAATCTCAACCGCTTTGCCGAAATAGGTGCAAAGGGCGTACTTTGTATGCTTTCAGACTCTACAAACGCTGAAAGACCCGGTTACACGGAAAGTGAAAAGAAGGTCGGAGAGTCGTTGCGTACTCTTTTCGAAAGAGCAGGTCAGCGACGTATTATCATAGCTACCTTTGCTTCTAACGTACACCGAGTACAGCAGATTATCGATCAGGCTCATGCGATGGGCAGAAAGGTTGCGCTTTCAGGCAGAAGCCTTGAAAACGTCGTTGCAATCGGAAGCGAGTTGGGCTATCTTAACATCCCCGAAAATACACTTGTAAGTCTTGATCTTATCAATAAATACCCCGCAGAGCAGATGGTGCTTGTCACAACGGGCAGTCAGGGCGAACCGATGTCTGCACTTTCAAGGATGGCTTTCTCAGGCCACAGAAAAGTTGCTGTCGGTCCTAACGACTGTGTGATAATCTCTGCTACACCTATTCCCGGCAACGAAAAGACTATCGGCAAGGTTATCAATGAGCTTCTAAAATTGGGTGCTGATGTTATTTATGAAAAAGCAAACGGTGTCCACGTTTCAGGCCACGCCTGTCAGGAAGAGCTTAAATTAATGATGGGCATAATCAAGCCTAAGTATTTCATTCCCGTCCACGGCGAACAGAAGCATATCAGAAAACACGCTCAGCTTGCCGAGAGTATGGGAATTCCGAGCGATAATATTTTTATCGCGGATAACGGTGTTCAGGTTGAAATGAATAACCTCTGGATAAAGAAAGCTGAAAGCATTCCGGCGGGTCAGGTTTTTGTTGATGGTTCAGGTGTCGGCGATGTCGGTGATATTGTGCTGCGAGACAGAAAAAGACTCGCTGAGGACGGTCTTATCGTGGTTGCGGCTTCCATTGACAGTTATTCCGGTTATATCGTTACGGGACCTGAGATTCTCACACGAGGCTTTGTGTATGTGAAGGAGTCAGAGGAACTCATCGATGATGCACGTGAAGTTGCACGTTATGCGATCGAAAACTGTCTTGATAATAAAGCGCATGATTGGAATGCAATAAAATCTGCAGTGAGGGATGAAATATCACGTTTCGTTTATGAAAGGACAAAAAGGAGTCCGATGATTCTTACGATAATTATGGAGGTGTAGTTTTTGAAAATAAAAGCATTACTTCGTAATTTTCCGGTTTTTGCGGGTGCGATTGCAGCAGCGTTGATATGTATTATTATCACGTTTTTTGCTGCAGGTGTTTGGCTTGCGGTTATTGAACTTGTGATACTCGCTGTAGTGATAGCACTCACTTTCGCATATTTTGATTTGTTCAATACACGAAAAAAGAAGCTTCTGAGTCAGATTTCATCAAATCTTGACTTCATCGGTGGTAAGGATTCGAATAATTTTCCTCTCCCAATCGCAGTATGTAAGCCGGACGGAGAAATAATCTGGTACAATAATCTCTTTGAAGAAAATGTCGTAGGGTCAAATCCCGCAGGTTACAGTGAACTTACAGAAGAGTTCAATGATGTGGGCATGGACACTATCCTTAATTCATCTGAAACAGGTGTCGTGATAGACTGCGACGACAAGCACTTCAAAGTCTACTCTCATAAAGCGAAGAAGGGCAATGACGACGTAATCGTACTTTACTTTGCAGATGTTACAAAGTATCTTCAGATAGCTGAAAAATATGTACAGACACGTCCGTCGATTATTATAATCACAATCGACAATATGGCAGAAATTCAGCAGGATTATAGAGAAAGTGACTGTGCCGCAATCAGAAACGGAGTCGAGAAACTCATAGAGACGTGGATAAAGGACTATGACTGTTTCATCAGTAAGTTCAGCGATTCCAAGTTCTTTATAGTCAGCGAAAAATGTGATCTTGATGATATGATTCAGCGTCGGTTTGATTTGCTTGATGCAGTCAGAGAGTATACCTACGACGAAAAATTTGTGGGAGTTACGCTTTCTATAGGTGTCGGTACAGGAGTTAATCTTCCGGACTGTGAGAAAAATGCAAAGCTTGCACTTGATATGGCACTTGGCAGAGGCGGTGACCAGGCAGTTGTCAAGAACAGGGATAATTATGAGTTCTTCGGCGGAGTTTCAAAGAGTGTAGAAAACACCACTAAGGTCAAGTCAAGGACTGTTGCGGCAGCACTTACAGAGTTGATTCAGGGTTGTGATTCACTCTTTGTAATGGGACACAGATACCCGGACTTCGATGCTATGGGTGCAGCGATAGGTGTGGTGAAGATAGCAGAGAATTTCGACAAGCCTGCATATATAGCCACAGACAAAGATATATCTATGGCGAAGCCTTTACTTGAGAAGGTCGAGGAAATGATGCCGGGCACGGTCATCAGCGTTGCACAGGCGAAGCAGAAAATGTCGCAGAGTAAGAAAAATCTGCTTGTAGTAGTCGACACTCATATCAGAAATTTCGTGGAAAATCCGCAGCTTCTCAAAGAAGCAAATATGGTAGTCGTAATTGACCATCACAGAAAAGCGGTTGACTACATTGACGATGCGGTTATATTCTTCCACGATCCGAGTGCATCTTCAGCCTGCGAAATGGTGACTGAACTTACCGAGTATATCCCGACGATTACTCAGATAGGCTCATTTACTGCCGATGCACTTATGGCAGGTATAATGCTTGATACGAAGAATTTTATATTAAGAGCAGGTGCCAAAACTTTCGAGGCGGCGGCATATCTTAAGTCTCAGGGTGCAGAAACCGTAAGAGTAAAGAAATTCTTCTCAAACGATATTGAAAACTATCACGCAAGAAACAAGATAATAAGCGGTGCAAGAAAGTATCATAACTGTGCGGTTGCAGCAGTTTCCGAAAAGTCTGAAGAGATACGTATGATCAGCTCTCAGGCTGCGGATGAACTGCTTAATATCAGCGGTGTCGATGCATCGTTCGTAGTTTTTGAAATGAATGATATGGTCTGCATTTCGGCACGGTCATTCGGTGCGGTGAATGTACAGCTTATAATGGAATATATGGGTGGCGGCGGTCATCAGACGATGGCTGCGACACAGCTCAGAAATACAGATATAGAGAAGGCAACTGAAGAACTTCTTATAAATATTGACCGTTACAATGAAAATACGGCAAGCCGATAAAAAAAGTACGTATATTATTGTTACACTTAAAGAAATGAGGTAATATAAAATGAAGGTTATTTTACAGCAGGACGTAAAGTCACTCGGAAAAAAAGGTGAACTTGTCAATACATCAGACGGTTACGCAAGAAACTATCTTTTCCCACGCAACCTTGCCATAGAGGCAAATTCACAGGCTATGACTGAGCTTAAAAACCGTGAGGACTCAAAAAAGCATAAGATTGCCGTTGAGACTCAGGCTGCTAAGGATGCTGCAGCAAAGATTGAAGGTAAATCTGTAAAAATCGTAGCAAAAGCAGGTCAGGGCGGCAGACTTTTCGGCTCAGTAACATCTAAAGAAATTGCAGAACATATCAAAAAGCAGTATGCTATTGATATCGACAGAAGAAAAATTACGGCACCCGACATCAAAGCTTTCGGAAGCTATGCTGCTACAGTGAAGCTCTATCAGGGTGTTACAGCTGATTTCACCGTAATGGTAACAGAGGAATAAGAGAGGGAAGACTTATGGAAAGTCTTAATAATTTCAACGCTACGGATTCCGTTTTCAGCATTGAGGCTGAGCAGGCGGTACTTGGTTCACTTCTTGTGGATCCTGCCTGTATGCCGCAGGTGCAGGTTCTTCTGAGTGCAGAGGATTTCTATCTTCCGCAGCATAAGGCTATTTTTACTGCCATGGCTACCATCGAAGCGACAGGTGGTAAAATCGACCCGCTTATCGTGCTTGATATGCTTGTAAAAGATAAGGTTTATGACACGGCATCAGGTAAAAATTATCTTTTTCAGCTCTCTGAGGTTGTACCGTCAACAGCAAATGTTGAATCCTATGCAAAAATTGTCAAAGAAAAATTTTACATACGTTCACTCATAAACGCTTCAAAAGAAACAATTGATGCCGCTTCATCGCAGGAGCAGACGGCTGACGAGCTTCTTGAAGCAGCAGAGCAGAAAATTTACAATATCAGGCAGGGCAGAAAAACGAATGCACCGTCAAAGATAGGCGATATCATCATCAGCGATGTTTATACAACTCTTCAGCACCTTACATCGCCTGACAAGGATCTTTACAAGGGTTATCCTACGGGGTATGCGGATCTTGACAATGTGCTTACAGGTCTTCATAAGTCGGACCTTATTCTCATAGGTGCACGTCCTGCTATGGGTAAGACAAGCTTTGCACTCAATCTTGCAAGAAATGTCGCTGTCATAGGTAAAAGAAGAGTGCTTATGTTCTCTCTTGAAATGACCAAAGAACAGCTTGCTATGCGTGTACTTGCGACTGAAGCACGTGTAAACTCAGCTAAAATGAGAACGGGTGAGCTTGATGCTGAGGACTGGCAGCGTCTTGGTATGGCTACCAATGCTCTGAGTAATGTTGAGCTGTATTTTGATGACACGAGCTCCATTACAGTTCCTGAGATGAAGGCACGTATCCGCCGCCTGAAGGGTGTGGAATGTGTGATCATTGACTATCTCGGACTTATCCGACCTGCGGGAAGAACTGAAAACCGTGTTCAGGCGGTCAGCGAGATTACCCGTGAGCTCAAGCTTATGGCCAAAGACCTTGCTATTCCCGTTATCTGCTGTGCTCAGCTTTCGCGAGGTACTGAAGGCAGAGGCGGCTCACACCGTCCGCAGCTTGCAGACCTTCGTGAATCAGGTTCTATCGAGCAGGATGCAGATATCGTTATGATGCTTTACAGACCTGATTATTATTCGAGCGAAAAAGAGGATAATGACGATGAAGAAAATAAGCAGGATCTTGCAAACAGAGCTGAGATTATCGTCGCTAAAAACCGTCACGGAAGAACGGATACCGTTGAGATGATATGGGACGGCGACTATACTTTGTTTATGGCATTGGAGAAACTCAGAAATGATATGTAAGGTAAAGTCAGCTGTTGAAAAATACTCCATGCATCCTGAAGGAAAAAGGGTGGTTGTCGCGCTGTCAGGCGGTGCGGATTCAATGGCGTTGCTTACGGTGCTTTACCGACTCCGGAATGAGTACAGTCTGATACTTGAAGCCTGTCATGTGAATCACGGCATCAGAGGTGATGCGGCGAAAAGTGACGAGGATTTTGTTAAGGCTTATTGCGAAAAGCTTGGTATAAAGCTTCATCTGTTTTCCTGCGACGTTCCTGCTGTCGCCCGAAAACTGGGCATCGGACTTGAAGAATGCGGAAGACGATTAAGATACGAGTTTTTTGCATCTTTAGGTGACTGCCTTATAGCTACGGCACACACTCTCAGCGACAGATGTGAAACTCTTATTCTCAATGAAGTGAGAGGTTCGTCTGTGAAGGGCTTGTGTTCAATACCTGCCGTCAGAGGTAATATCATACGTCCTCTCATCGACTGCACCCGTTCAGATATTGAGAAATACTGCAGTGAAAATTCAATTCCGTTTGTGACGGATGATACAAATTTTGATGACTTGTATTCAAGAAACAGGATACGTCTTAATGTCATCCCTGAACTGAGAAAGATTAATCCTTCACTTGAACAGGCGTTTCAGAGGCTTATAAGCTGTGCAGGTGAGGATGAGGAATACTTTGAACGGATAACCTCAGAAATTGTGTCTGAAGCTGAAAAATCAAATGGTTATGACGCTGAATTGATTTCACGGCAGCATACGTCAGTCAGGAAAAGAGCTATTGCTCGTATTATAAAAACTCAGACGGGTCTGAATCCCGAACTTATTCACCTGAAAATGGTTGAAGATATCCTTGAAGGCGGTACCGTACAGATAATAGGTGACACCGTTATCAGAGTGAAAGATTCGATTTTGTACATCAACCCGAAAGAAGAAACCGCAGAGGAATGGGAGTATGATTTTTCAACACTTGAGGTTTCTTTGAAAAACAGAAAAATAAAAGCAACTGTTTTTAACAAAAACGATTTACCGCCGAAACAGTTTGTTCATAATAAGGTGTTAGACTATGACTCGGTCGTGGGCAGCTGTGTTATGCGTAACAGACGTGCAGGCGACAGAATACGGCTTGCAGGCAGCTCATGCACCAAAACACTTAAAAAGATTTTTAATGAAAAACATCTTGAAGGCAGAAACAATCTTGCTGTCTTAGCGGACGATGAGGGTATTCTCTGGGTAGAAAAACTCGGCTGCACGGACAGGGCCAAAATTACTGAAAAAACAGTAAAAGTACTTTTAATTGAAGATATTACAGAAGTGTAATTCGATACAGGAGTGAATCACTTGAATAAAAAACCAGACAACAAAAACAAGGGAAAGAAGAAACGTAACCGCTTTCTGTCTTTCCTTCCGTACATTCTTATCCCGCTGATAATGTTCGGCGCTGTTACCTTTGCAACCAGAAACGGTTCAAGAGGCTCAGAAAAGGTTGAGTATTATCAGATAGTACAGTACTTCGACGAGGGTAAGATTGATAAGTTTACACTGAATCTCAGCAGCGGTAAGCTTAAGTATACACTTACGGGCGAAGATAAAAAAGAAAAAGAGTATACAGTTCCGAATGTAAATATCTTTGTCAGTGATGTTAATGATATCATCCGTGAGCATAACAAAGAAGCTGAAAGCAAGGAAGATATGATTGAATATGAGTTTATCTCAGGTTCAGCAGGTTCATGGATTATAAATCTCCTGCCGTCACTTCTTACTATGGGTCTGCTTGTGCTTCTTTTCATCTTTATGATGAGAAAGATGAACTCCGCAAGCGGCGATATGAACAGAACTCTCAACTTCGGCAAGATAAATGCAAGAAAGCAGAAGGATGAGAAAAATAAAACGACATTTGATCAGGTAGCAGGTGCCGACGAGGAAAAGGAAGAACTCAGCGAGATGGTTGATTTCCTCAAAAGCCCCGAAAAGTTCAACACTCTCGGTGCGAGAATTCCCAAAGGTGTGCTTCTTGTAGGCCCTCCGGGTACAGGTAAAACCCTTCTTGCAAGAGCTGTTGCAGGTGAAGCTGATGTTCCGTTTTTCTCTATATCAGGTTCAGACTTCGTTGAAATGTACGTCGGTGTAGGTGCTTCAAGAGTACGTGACCTTTTCAGTCAGGCGAAGAAGGAGTCACCTTCGGTAATATTCATTGACGAGATCGATGCCGTAGGACGTCAGCGTGGCGCAGGTATGGGCGGCGGACACGACGAAAGAGAGCAGACACTCAAACAGCTCCTCGTAGAGATGGACGGATTCGGCAAGAACGAAGGCGTTATCATCATCGCGGCGACAAACCGTCCCGATATCCTTGACCCTGCACTCCTCAGACCGGGCAGATTTGACCGTCAGGTAACGGTCGGTTACCCTGATGCGAAGGGCAGAGAGGAAATTCTTAAGGTTCATTCAAAGGGTAAGCCGTTTGCTCCCGATGTCGACCTCAAGGTTATCGCAAACTCAACTGTAGGTTTTGTAGGTGCAGACCTTGAAAACCTTCTTAATGAAGCAGCTCTCCTTGCCGCAAGACGCAACAAGAAAGCTATTACAATGGCTGAAATCGAAGAGGCTACCAGAAAAGTAGTCATAGGTACAGAAAAGAAATCTCATAAAATGAGCGAAAAGGAAAAGCGAATGACAGCATTCCACGAAGCAGGTCACGCTGTCGCAAGCTATTACCTTGAAACTCAGGATCCCGTACACGAAGTATCTATCATTCCGCGAGGAATGGCAGGCGGATACACTCTTTATATCCCAACAGAGGATAAGACTTATAAGTACAAGAGTGAAATGCTCGAAGAGCTCGTTTCACTTCTTGGCGGACGTGTTGCAGAGCAGATCGTACGAGGTGATGTTTCTACGGGTGCTTCAAACGATATCGAAAGAGCTACCGAAGTTGCACGTAAGATGATTACTAAGTATGGTATGAGCGACAGTCTTGGTCCTGTATGCTATGCCGGACAGAATGAGCAGGTATTCCTTGGCAGAGATTACGGTCATTCGAAGAATTATTCCGAAGCTACGGCTATGGCAATTGACGAAGAGATCAAGAATGTCATTACAAATGCTTATAAGCAGACAGAAGACATTCTTACTCAGCACAGAGCCGAGCTTGATGCACTTGCAGAGTATCTCGTGAAACACGAAAAGATAAACGGAGAGAATTTCAAAAAGCTTATGGAAGGTACACTTGAACCTGAAGATGAGCCGCACGAAGTAATGGAAACCGTCGATGAAATAAAAGCAGATGCACCTTCAGAAAATGAAGAAGCACCTGAATCAGCAGAATAAATTAAAATCCGTGTTGGACTTCCAACACGGATTTTTTAGTGCGATTTTAATATTCAGTTTTTAACAGTCTGCGGTACCATTCCGGGATAGAGCAGGTCGTGGGTATGAGCGTTTGTAGCCTCCCAGTCGAGGATGAGAACTTCCGTTCCGTTGCGAAGGGTAAGAGGAAGAGCACTGTACGGAATGATGTCCTCGTGGATCGGCATACTAAGATAGCCGGGGACTTTCGTCATCTGCTCTATGAGTTCGGTTTTAGTGAAGTTTGTAGTAACGAGAGGAAGAAATGTATCAAGCAGATCAAGTAACTGTGAAACAGAAGCTCCGCGAAGTTTGGTTGCCATAGCGTTGAGCATATTTCTCTGTCTGCCTGTTCTCATACGGTCAGAGTCTATTGAACGGAGTCTTACGTAAGCCATTGCATCCTCACCGTCAAGGGTATAAGTACCTGCCTGTGATTTTCCCAGGACATTACGTGCTTCTTCGGCTGTCATCGTGATAGGAACACCGCCGAGCGTATCAACTACACTCTGGAAACCGTCAAAGTTGATCGTTACGTATTTGTCGATTCTGATTTTGTAGTTTTTCTCGATCGTTTCTACAAGGAGTTTTGCTCCGCCGTATGCGTGAGCTGCATTAAGTCGTCTGTTACCGTGACCGGGTATGGAAACATAAGCTGCACGTGAGAGCGAAACCATATTGATGACTTTGTCCTTCTTGTTGATAGAAAGAAGTATCATTGAGTCTGAACGGTTCAGGTAGTTTGAATACTCTCCGTCTTTTTTGTCACCGTAGTCGATACCGACCAGAAGAACGTTGTACACATCCTCGTGATACCAGAGCATATTGTCATCAAGGTTTGCTCTGATGTCCGCATCGGCATCAACCTGTTCTTCAAATTCAAGACTCTCTTCGCTGTCGATTTCGGGGTTAACTTCGCCTGTACTGTCACCGAAATTCATTTTATTCATATAGTCATAGACGACAAAAAATATCGAACCTATGGATATTGTAAAGACAAGAAAGATCGAAATGAAGGTAATCAGAAGAGCTTTGAGCGTTTTTTTATTTTTTTGAGCTTTTTTATCCTTGATGATGTCCTGTGCCGTGAGTTTATATTTGTCGTTATCAGGGTCGATTACCTGATATTTGTTTTCACTCATACGGATACCTCCCGCCAAATTAAGTCTGATGTCATTATAACTTATTTAAAAAAGAAAATCAACATATTGCACATTTTATTGTTTAAGGGTATACTTTAATTAACATCAACACACAAGTCTGAAACGAAACATATCACGTACATTCGTACAGTTTTCTCTTTGACATACGCACATTTCAAGGATTTTTAACGAAGTCGAGGCGGAAATATACCTTTCAAAACCTTGCGGCTTGGTGTTAATTAAAGTATAATAATATATATTTCTATGTCCGAAAGGAAGCAGGTTTATGTCAGAACTCAAAAAAATGATAATCGAACTCTCGCAGGCGAACGGTACCCCGGGTGCTGAGTGGGATATATCTGATAAAATAAAAGAATGGTTACCTTCTTCAATGACCGCAGAAAATGACAGAACGGGTAATGTTGTCACAACTCTTAAAGGAAGCGGAAAGACATTTCTTCTCGATGCACATATGGACAGAATCGGCCTTATCGTCACAGCGATTGAGGACGGTGGTTTCCTCCGTGTTGCAAGATGTGGAGGAATGGATGCACGTGTACTTGCGGCTCAGGATGTTATCGTATGGGGTAAGGAGCCGGTGTACGGTGTGATTACCTCCACACCACCTCATTTGATTATGCCGGACGATGCGGGTAAGGCAAAAGACTTTGATGATATGCTGATTGATACGGGTCTTAGCAAAGAAGAGGCTCAGAAGCTCATTTCTCAGGGCGACAGGGTTATCGTAAAAACACCTGTGTCTGAACTTCTTAACGGCAGAATTTCCTGTGCTGCTCTTGATGACAGAGCAGGTTGTGCCGTCATTATCAGGGCAGCAGAGCTTGTATCTCAGCGTGAAAATCATCCGACCGTAAAGCTTCTCTTTTCAGGACAGGAGGAGACAGGCGGTACAGGTGCTGTTAACGGAAGTTTCCTTCTCGAAGCAGACGAGTGTATCAGCGTAGACGTAAGCTTTGCTGATGCACCCGATATGCCATCTAAAAAATGCGGAAAGCTTGATAAGGGTCCGATGATAGGATTTTCTCCGGTACTGAATTATGACATAAGCAGAAAGCTTGAAGCTGTCGCAAAAGAAAAAGAAATACCGTATCAGCTTGAGCTTATGAGTGATGCGACGGGAACAAATGCCGATCACATCGCACTTTCAAAAGGCGGAATCAGAACGGGTCTTGTATCAATTCCTTTGAGAAATATGCACACGGGGGTTGAGGTCATCAGCGTAAATGACGTTGAAAACTGTGCAAAGCTTATTGCAGAATATATATTGGGAGGCGGAATCAATGCTTGAAACAATAAAAGAACTTTCTTTGCTTGACGGTGTTTCAGGCAGAGAAGACGCTGTAAGAGAGTACATTATAAACGCTGTTTCACCGTATGCGGACAGCATCGAAACAGATCCGCTCGGAAATCTTATCGTGTTCAAAAAGGGTGCGGCTACCCCGAAAAATAAGGTTATGCTCGACGCTCATATGGATGAGGTCGGAATGATGATAACTCACATCAATTCAGACGGTACACTCGATTTTGACTGTGTTGGCGGAATCGATAAGCGTGTTATGCTCGGCAGACCTGTTACGGTGGGTGAGAGCAGAGTAAATGGCGTCATAGGTGTAAAGGCGACTCATATGGTACCTGCTGCTGAAAAGCTCAGTATGCCTTCGACGATGTATATTGACATCGGCGCAGACTCAGCAGAAGAGGCTGAAAAAGAAGTGGCATTGGGTGACTATGCTTGCTTTAATTCTGAATTTGTTGAATTTGGTGACGGATTTATCAAGGGCAAAGCTCTTGATGACAGGGCAGGGTGTGCAATCCTTATTGATATGATAAAATCTGATCTGCCGTACGATATGTATTTTAACTTTGCAGCAGGTGAGGAAGTCGGCTTCGGTATAGCACAGACGGCCTTTTACAAGGTTCAGCCTGATTATGCAATTGTGGTAGAAACAACAACTGCAGCTGACCTTGCGGACGTGCCTGAAAATAAAAAAGTGTGTGAGCTAGGCAAGGGTGGCGTCATATCCTTTATGGACAGACGTACAATCTACCCAAAGGAGCTTTTTGACAAAGCTTTTGAACTTGCAGAAAAGAACGGAATAAAAGCACAGGTTAAATCTCTCGTTGCAGGCGGTAACAATGCAGGCGTTATTCATAAAACGGCAGGCGGAGTAAAAACTATTGCAGTGTCACTACCGTGCAGATATCTTCATTCACCGTCGTGTGTGCTTAAAAAGGATGATATCGAAGAAAGTGCAAAGCTCATAAGAGTACTGGCTGAGGAGTTTGCAAATGGTTAAAAGTGTCGGAAAGAGTGACAAAGCGTTTCTCGAATTCTGCAATCGTGACGTTTTCGGCACGAGGATCAAAGCTTATTATAATTGTTATTCAACAGACTATGATTTCGTAAAGTTCTGGATGCAGACTGATGAAAACGGAAAAGTTACTGCGGCAATCAGCAGAATTGACGGTGATATGACTCTTTGTGCTTACGGTGCTGATTTTGAAGAGCTTCTGCAGTTTGTGAAAATTGTAGGCTTCAGTACGATCCAGTGCAGACGTGATGTTGCAAAAAATTTCACAGATGTCGAAACTTTGTGGGGTTATGTTGTACGTTATGAAAATATAACAGCCGAGCGAGATGTCACTCTTAAAAAAGATTATGAGCTCAGAGAAATTTATAACATCATCAAAGCGGCAAACTTAACAGGTGTGGGTGATTATCTGCCGTGGCTTTCAGACACGACATTCCGTATCAACCGCAACACCGCTACACCGTTACTCGCAGAGGTTGAGGGTAATCCTGCGGGCTGTGCGATGGTGCTTTTCAGAACGGATAAGGCTGCTTTGCTCGGTGCTGTTGCAACTGTTCCCGAATTCAGAGGAAGAGGAATTGCCGGTGCACTGGTTACTCACCTTGCAAATGGTGAACTTGCTCAGGGCAGGAGAACTGAGCTTTTATGTAAAAATGACAGTATAGTTGATTTTTATAAATCAATTGGATTCACAGTCAAAGATGAATGGAGTTTAATTACAGATGGAACAAAACTTTTTTAAAATAGATTCAAAAGTATCTGAGGCGGCAAAAAAAGCACTCGAAGCTATAGAGCCTCAGTTTAAAATCACAGATGAAATAACAGAATACAATCAGCAGAAGGTTCTTTCTGCTTTTATCAATAATCACGTAAGTGAAAGTATGTTTGCCGAAAGCACAGGCTACGGCTACGGTGACAGAGGACGTGAGGTTATTGACAAAGTGTTTGCAGATATTGTAGGCGCTGAGGATGCTCTTGTTCGTCATAATTTTACCTGCGGTACGCATACTCTTGCTGTTGCACTTTACGGAATGCTTCGTCCGGGTGACATTATGCTCTGTGTAACAGGCACACCGTACGATACGATTCATTCTGTTATCGGTATAGACGGCAAGGGTGACGGCTCGCTTGCTGATTACGGAATTATCTATAAGCAGGTTGATCTGAAGGACGGTAAACCTGACCTTGAAGCCATAAAGGAAGCTGTTACAAAAGAAAAAATCAAGCTTGTTTACATACAACGTTCAAGGGGTTATTCTCTTCGTCCGAGCCTTTCCTGCGAAGAAATAGGCGAAATTGCGAAGGTTGTAAAGGCAAACAGCGATGCTGACATTATGGTTGATAACTGCTACGGTGAGTTCACTCAGACGATCGAGCCGACACAGGTCGGTGCCGATATCATTGCCGGTTCGCTTATCAAAAATGCAGGTGGCGGACTTGCACGTACAGGCGGTTATGTTGCCGGTCGTGCTGACCTTGTTGAAAAGATTTCCTACCGTCTTACCACACCCGGCCTCGGCAGAGAAGTAGGTGCAACTCTCGGTATGAGCCGTGAATTGTTTATGGGACTTTTCTTTGCACCCCATACAGTAGGTGAGGCTATTAAGGCTGCTTATTTTACCGCTGGTCTTTTTGAACAGTTCGGATTTGAAACAACACCGACATCAAAAGATCCTCGTTTTGATATTGTGCAGAGTGTGCTCCTACGCAACGAAGAAAACCTTATAGCTTTCTGTCAGGGTATGCAGTCGGGTGCACCGATTGATGCTTTTGTTACTCCCGAACCGTGGGATATGCCCGGCTATGACAGCAAGGTTATTATGGCGGCAGGTGCATTCATCGGCGGAGCTTCAATTGAACTTTCAGCCGATGCACCGTTACGTGAACCCTATGCGGCATGGATGCAGGGCGGACTTAACTTCCATAGTGCGAAAATGGGTATAATGCTCGCAGCACAGAAAATGGCAGAAAGAGGACTGATTTAATTGGCTTATAAAGGAATAAAACCTGATATCCTTTTCCTCGCAGCTCAGAACAGATTTGAAAACAGTCGTATGTTCTATGAAGAGCATAAGCAGGAACTCAAAGAAGGATTCACAATCCCTATGCGACAGATTGCGGCAGAAATTGTTCCGCAGATTTATATTATTGACGATAAGGTGATGACTGACCCCGTGAAAATGGTGTCACGCTTCTTTCGTGATACCCGCTATTCAAAGGATAAGCATCTCTACCGTGATAATCTCTGGATAATGTTTATGCGAAATAAGCACGAATGGCAGAATTATCCGTGTATGTGGTTTGAGGTTACCCAGAATTTCTGGTCATACGGAGTGGGAATGTTCTGGACAGATGCGACTTATCTCGATCTTTACAGAAAGGCACTCATTGAACGTCCTCAGGAGTTTTTAAAAGCTGTTGAGGATGCGGAAAAGGTCGGCGCTTTGTATTGTCCCGAGTTTTATAAAAAGCCGAAACCGGGTGAGCCGATCCCTGAAATCGAGCCGTACTATCACATTAAGGATATGCATTTTATTGCACAGCGTACGGACTTTGAAACACTTGAAAGTGAAAAGCTCATCGATGAGCTTAAGGAAATATACAAAGGCTTTGAAGGTATATATAAATTTTTGAAATCAGTTTCAGATGAAAGGGCGATGTTATGAGTTTGATGGGTTTTAAAAGCGGTACCGATATCAGAGGCTACGGTGCTGTAGAGTTTTCACAAGAGAAGCTTTTCCTCAGTGATGAGGTTGTTTCAAAGATTACGGTTGCTTTTGCCGAATGGCTTAAAAACCGTACAGGTAAGGACTTTGAGAAGCTTACTGTTTCCGTGGGCAGAGATTCACGTGTGTCAGGACCGAGAATCATAAAAGCGGTGTCTGACACTCTTTCTGCTCTTGGCGTTAGTGTGAAAGACTGCGGACTTGCTTCAACTCCTGCTATGTTTATGTCGACTCTCGACCTTAAATGTGACGGTGCAGTACAGATAACTGCGAGTCATCATCCGTGGGAGAGAAACGGATTGAAATTTTTCACACCTGACGGTGGTCTTGAGGGAAGTGACATCGCAACACTTCTCGAAACAGCAGAGAATATAACAACAGATAACCTTATTGCAGACAGTACAAGGGTTACGGATGTGGACTATATGTCTGATTACGCAGCACACCTTCGTGATATGATAAAGAAGGGCGTAAACGCTGAAAACTACGAAAAGCCGCTTGAAGGATTTAAAATTATCGTCGATGCGGGTAACGGCGTAGGCGGATTCTATGCAGAGAATGTTCTTAAACCTCTTGGTGCAGATACTGAGGGCAGTCAGTTCCTTGAGCCTGACGGAATGTTCCCGAACCATATCCCGAACCCCGAAAATGCAGATGCGATGAAATCAATCTGTTCTGCTGTAATCAACAGCAAGGCTGATTTCGGTATTATATTCGATACAGATGTTGACCGTGCAGGATGTGTTGACCGTGACGGTGAGGAAATCAATCGTAACCGTCTTGTAGCACTTGCTTCGTATATTGCACTCGAAGGTCACGAAAGCGGAGTTATCGTAACAGACTCCGTAACATCTGACGGACTTAAAACTTATATTGAATCAATAGGCGGTGAGCATTATCGCTTTAAGAGGGGATACAAAAACGTTATCAACAAGCAGATTGAGCTTAATAATAGCGGTACATTCTGTCCTCTTGCAATTGAAACCTCAGGTCATGCCGCATTCAAGGAGAATTATTACCTTGATGACGGTGCATACCTTATGACAAAAATCGTAATCCTTATCGCAAGGGATAAAACAGGCAATGCCTTGCAGGATATCCTTGCTCCTCTTCAGCAACCTGTCGAAGAGAAGGAATTGCGTTTTGCTATCAAAACTGAAAATTTCAAGGCTTACGGTGAGGATGTAATCGCAAAGCTTGAAAAGTATTATGATGGCAGAAAAGGTTGGAAGATTGCCGATGATAACCGTGAGGGTATGAGAATATCTGCAGACA
>JAZRNG010000031.1:0-3864 GCA_045648065.1 Acutalibacteraceae bacterium
CGAAGCTTGAGTTTTGCCGTACGTTCAATTCTTGATATATGCACCTGCGAAACACCAATTTTTTTCGCGACATCATTTTGAGTTTTATCAGCATAATATCTAAGCAAAATAATTTCGCGTTCGCGGTCGGTCAGCATATTAAGGAGCTCATCTGTCGTAATCCTGTTGATGATTTTCTCTTCCTCGGAGAAGCCTAGCCTTTCGCTGAGGTCAATATTCGACTCGCACGGAGCATCGAATGAATCGGGCAGGGCGCAGGCCTCATATGCTTCAGTCAATTCCTGAGCCGTAATACCGCATCTGGCTGCCACTTCGGAAATGGTAGGCTCGCGTGCATTTTCGCGCCGCAATTCCTCCTCGGCACGCTGTGCACGCATTTTGCGCTCCTTCAAGCCCCGTGAAACTTTGATAATACCGTCATCACGCAAAAAACGTTTTATCTCACCTGTAATAACCGGTACAGCGTAGGTGGAAAATTTAAGACCGCGTGAAAGGTCAAAGTTATTTACAGCCTTTAAAAGCCCTATATATGCAATCTGGACAAGGTCTGAAAGCTCTGTGCCCCTGCCGGTAAAACGTGCTGCAATACTTCGTACAAGACGTTCGTTTTCAATGCACAGCTCTTCTGCTGCTATTTTATCGCCATTTTGAGCACGTTCAACCAGCATAATATTTCTGTCCATAGCCTACATATCCTCTCCAAAATTTTTAACTAACATAACTGTTGTTCCTTCGCCAACGTTACTTGTGACAGAAATTTCATCACAGAAGCTTTCCATTATTGAAAATCCAAGCCCTGAGCGTTCCTGCTCGGGTGCACCGGTATAAAGCGGCTCACGTGCGCGGTCAATGTCCGCGATACCGATGCCGTAATCGGTAACTGTTATGTAAACTGTTTTTCCCGAAACTCTGCCTGCGAGCACAACTGTGCCGGTATCCTCGGGATATGCGTGCACAATTGCATTTGTAACCGCCTCGGAAACAGCAGTTTTAAGTTCGGCGAGCTGTTCAACCGTCGGGTCGAGCATTGCTGCAAATGCAGACACAACCGTACGTGCAAATGCCTCATTTTCCGATATTCCTATAAACTCCATATCAAATCTGTTTTCCATTTAAATTCACCCCTTTATTTTCTCTATAGCTTGTCCAACGCTTGATGTTACATCAACAATATTCATAAGCCCTGAAATTTTAAGTATACGTTCAACCTGCGGCGTGGCTCCTGCGACTATTAAAACGCCACCCAATTTTTGCACGGCTTTATACCTGCCCATAATCATCCCAACACCTGAGCTGTCCATAAAGCTGAGCTGGGAAAAGTCAAAGATAATATTTATAATTTCGCCGCCAAGCGCTTTGTCAATTTTAGAGCGTAATTTTGCTGCGATATGATGGTCAAGCTCACCCGTGACGGTTACTATGAGCGAGGAGCCCGATTTTTTTATGCACATATTTTGTCCTCCTTGTAATTCTCTTGTTATACTAATTGTAAAACAAACTCATAGGGTAAAACTTAAGAGGTTTTGTCGAATGAGAACTTTCGTATGACAGAATTTGCTAAATAATTCTTCTAATTATATAAGTTTTGTGGTAGAATATACTCAGGAGTTGATACTATGAAAATACTTGTTATATTTACCGGCGGAACAATCGGCTCAAAAGCAGACTTTGGAGTCATAAAGCCGGACGAAAGTACAAAGTTTGCACTTATAGACGGACACAAAAAAAGAACAGGTGACGAAACGTCTTTTGAAACATTATCACCGTGCAGCTTCTTAAGTGAAAATCTTTCGGCGGAGAGGCTAAATATAATTCTTGATACAATATCGTCTAAAATAGAAGATGACTACGACGGCATTATACTGACACACGGAACGGATACACTTCAATTTACTGCCAGCGCGTGCGCATATGCATTCTCGGATGCTAAAATGCCTATTGTGATTGTATCGTCAGATTATCCGCTTGACGACAGCCGTGCTAACGGTTTTGATAATTTTGCAGAAGCAATTAATGTTATTAAAGAGGGAAGAAAAGGCGTTTTTGTCTGCTATAAAAATGCAGACAGGGACGATACGGACACGCATATTGCAACAAGACTTATCGTATATCCCGAATGCTCGGACAACCTCTTCAGTTTTCAAGGAAATGAGCCGTATGTAAGAGCATCTTTTCCCAATAGCAGATATTCTAATGGCAGGGAGGTTCTTGTATTGGACAGTATGCCGAATGCGAGATATCCTGATATTGACGATGCAAAAGCAATTATATTAAGACCGTACCACTCTGCTACGGTTAATTCTGAGGATAAAGAACTGGTTAATTTGTGTGAAAAGGCGAAAGGGAAGAAGGTGCCTGTCTTTCTTGTTAATTCGCGCGAGGGCAAGGATTACGAAAGCAAGATTGCATTTGAGAGAATGGGCATAACCGTTTTGCCCGAATGTGCTTTTGCGGCAATATATATGAAATGCTGGCTTGCAGCAAGTATGGGTGCTGATATAAAAGAATTTGTTTTGAAGGAAATATACGGCGAGTTTTGCTGAAAATGAGTACAAAAAAAGGAGCTATGAAATTCATAGCTCCATGTTTTTATTAAATTATTTCATGTCCTTAATAGCTGCCTGAGCTGCCGCAAGTCTTGCGATGGGCACTCTGAACGGTGAACATGATACATAGTCAAGACCTACCTTGTGGCAGAACTCAACTGATACGGGGTCGCCGCCGTGCTCGCCACAGATACCTGTGTGCATTGTCGGACGAACCTTCTTACCGAGTGTAACAGCCATTTCCATAAGCTTACCAACACCTGTCTGGTCAAGCTTAGCAAACGGGTCATTCTCGTAAATCTTTGTATCATAGTAAGCATCGAGGAACTTACCAGCGTCGTCACGTGAGAAACCGAATGTCATCTGTGTAAGGTCGTTTGTACCGAAGCAGAAGAACTCAGCCTCTGATGCGATTTCGTCAGCTGTGAGACAAGCTCTCGGAATCTCAATCATTGTACCAACTTCGTACTTAAGGTCTGAACCTGCAGCTGCGATTTCAGCGTCAGCAGTTTCAACTACAACAGCCTTAACGAACTTAAGCTCCTTAACATCGCCTACGAGCGGAATCATAATTTCAGGAACAAGATTCCAGTCGGGATGAGCCTTCTTAACGTTGATAGCTGCGCGGATAACTGCACTTGTCTGCATCTTAGCGATTTCAGGGTAAGTAACAGTCAAACGGCAACCACGGTGACCCATCATCGGGTTGAACTCGTGAAGTGATGTGATGATGTTCTTGATATCTTCAACAGTCTTGCCCTGAGCCTTTGCAAGTGCTGCAATGTCAGCCTCTTCTGTCGGAACGAACTCGTGGAGAGGGGGGTCAAGGAATCTGATTGTTACAGGATTACCTTCAAGAGCCTCGTAGAGAGCTTCAAAGTCGCCCTGCTGATAGGGGAGAATCTTAGCGAGAGCTGTTTCTCTCTCTTCAACAGTGTCTGCACAAATCATTTCACGGAATGCAGCGATTCTCTCTGCCTCGAAGAACATATGCTCTGTACGGCAAAGACCGATACCTTCTGCACCAAGCTCGCGAGCCTTTTTAGCATCAGCCGGTGTATCAGCATTTGTACGAACCTTAAGTGTTCTGAACTCGTCAGCCCACTGCATGATTCTGCCGAACTCACCTGCGATTTCAGCGTCAACAGTCGGGATGATACCGTCGTAAATATTACCTGTTGAACCATCGATTGAGATATAGTCACCTTCGTTGTAAACTTTACCAGCGAGTTCAAACTTCTTGTTTTCTTCATCCATCTTGATTTCGCCACAGCCTGATACGCAGCATGTACCCATACCACGAGCAACAACAGCAGCG
>JAZRNG010000032.1:0-4973 GCA_045648065.1 Acutalibacteraceae bacterium
ACCGAAGTATGTGTATGCGGGATCATCGTATTCGAGTTCCTTTCTGTAATCAGCATCGGGACCCTTAACGATTGAATAGTTAATGCCGCTGTATTCAGCCATAACATCCTTAATACCGTCAACGCCTGTGTTGAGAGCGTATACCTCAAGTTCTTCGATAGCAAGTTCGAGAGCTTCTGCGAGTTCTTCGTATCTGTTTTCGTGTGTTGAGGAAGCGATATCAGCTGCAAATGTTGAAGCTGCCTTGGGCTTAAGAACGAATCTTGCTACGTCCTTAAGCACGTCAACGTATGCGATGTAAGCATCGTTGTGTGCACCATCTTTTGATGTGTAGTTTGAAAGCTGACGGTTAGCAGTAACTGCTCTGTCAAATGCACCTTCAAGACCAAAATCTTCATAAAGGAAGAGAGCTGTGTTTACAGTCTTGGTTGTGCCTGCGATGTTAAGAGTAGTAGTAAGAGTGTATGCATCATTTTCTACGCCGTCTGTGTAGTCTTCAATAACGGGGTCATTGTTTTCATCATAGATGATTTCGTCATTTTCATCTCTAGCATAGATGGGTTCTACTCTGTTCCACTTTTCTTCGTAGGGTTCGCCTGTTTCTTCGTCGATGACAGTGTATGTCTTAACTTCGAAGGGATATACGAAGTAAACACCGCCTTCACCGGTCATTGAGTGCTTGATGTCGCTTTCATCTGTGCTGAGCTGTACATAGTTGGGCATGCCTGTAACAGCTGTTGCAGTGAGAGCGCCTGTTGAACCGTTGTCTGTATCCTGAACACGGATGATGTGGGGTTCGATATCATCAAAGTCGTCGCCGCCGTCAAGGAAGATAGCGGGTGTGTAAAGAACAGCACGATCGCCAACTGCTTCTTCGACTTCGATTTCGTCATCTGAAGTATCAGTTGTACCAACATAAGCATAAACAGTCTTGCTGAGGTTGGAAGCGATAACGTCGCCTGATTCACCGTAGATGTCGTAGTTAACAACATACTCGATAAGTGTGTTAGCTGCGAATGTACCTGTAAGAGTAACATTTACGCTGTCACCGCCGGCGATTGATGTGCCGGTAGCAAGGTTGTCTTTAACAGCATTGGTGTTTGTACCAGCTGCGTTATAAGAATAAAGGTTCTTTGAAACAACTTTATAAGTGTAAAGCTGGTCCTGAGTGAAGTTACCGTTCGCATCGGTATAACCTGTGTTGATACCGCTTGAATTGTTGATAACGTCAAATGAAACTGATGTTGAACCTGCAGCGATGTTTTCGGGGAGATAGATTGCCATCTCTTCGAATTCCTGGTCGTCTGCAAGGCCGAGAAGCATACATGCGATGGGAAGAGCTGTTGCAGCAATGTAGCCGCCGCGACCTTCTGTTACTACGCCGCCAGCACTTGTGAATGAGCTGTAACCGAGTGAACCGATGAGGTCGTAAACCATATCTGCAAGAAGGTCATTCTGGAGAATCTGGTCGATTGTTGCCTTGGGCTGGAATACATCGGGGAAGAGAAGATCGAATACGTTGTCAAGAATATCAACGATGATCTGAACGCCGTTCATTTTTGCGAATGCACCGTCTTCGTTTCTATCAAAGATAGCAACAAGGTTTGTTGCATCAAGTGTATAGAGAGGCTTGAGAAGGTGATCGAAGATGAACTTCTTGGAAACGATCTGAGTGCCGTCGCCAGCGATAATTTCTGAAATCCAGGGATTTGCGCCTTCGCCGCCCTTGATGGGGATGATAGCATTAATTAATGTATCAAGATCCATCCAAACGTCGTCAACGTTGTGAGCAACGCCCTTGTCGTCGCATCTGAAGTCAACATACTTTGTTGTAAGGAGAGGAGCATAGTTGCTGAATGCCCACTCAGCCATCTTAACAAGGTTAGTTTCGTAGCTGCCGTTATCGCCCTGATACTGAAGAAGACCTGTATCAGTGATGGGGTTCTTACCATCCTTAGCATCCATATCGAATGTCTGGTTAAGGTTGTAAACAGCGATGTCGAAGAGGATGTCGAGCATCTTATCAACAACTGCTGCGTAGTATTCTTCTGTTGTGCCGAAGTCAGTTGCAACGGGCTTGGTGTAGGTCATCTGGGGGATGTCCTGATATGCAAGCTGTTCTGTTGCTCTGTAACCAACGTCAACAAGAGTATCATATGTATCTTCAACGTAGATGTAATCAACTGAGTTGTTGAGGATTTCTCTAACGATAAGAGAAACGATCTGCTGACCGCTCATTGCCTTGATTTCATCGATTGAGGGAAGTTCTGCTCTGTCGCTGAAGAAGAGGTCGCCTGTTACCATAACAACGTACTTACCTAAGCTAACGATGTTATCGAAGAGAGCTGCGTTACCCTGGCTGTAATCCCAAGTCCAGCTAGCTTCAACGCCGTTAATCATTATGTTGTTAGTAGCAAAGTTAGCAACGAAATCACCGAGGATTGTGTTGAGGTGATCAACGATTGTAAGTCCATCGGGAACGGTGATGGTCTGAACCTTAATATTACCTGCATGCATTTCTTCGTGCTTGAAGAGGTTTGCAAGTGCGGGGAACTCTGCAGGAGCTTCGCCGTGGTAGTCAGGATCATAGTTGGGGTTAGCAACTGAACCGTAAACGGGTTCGCCGTTTTCGTCAAGCATGGGAGTGCCGTCTTCGTTTGTGAGAGGTCTCCAGAGAGTCTTGTTGTTGATTTCTTCATCAAATGTATAGCCGCACTGACCGAGAGCCCATTCGATGGTGTCTCTGTTGAGAACGGGAACAAGAAGATGGTTGAAAGCGATTCTTAAAAGATCTTCAATGAAGTCATAACCGCTCTTACCTGTATTGATGTCGATTGCGCTGTAATCAGCGGGAGGAACGGTTGTTGAGCCGTTAGCAACTCTTGCGCAGCCGCCAAGACCAACTGTTACCCATGACTTGGGATGAACGTAACCGTAGTAGTCATACTTATCGGTATCAAAGTATGTTTCACTGTATTTGTCTGTAAAGCTGTAGTTGAAGTAGTCAACGTTGCTCTGGGGGTTGTTGAACTCATCGTCAAGGAGCTTCCACTCACCGAGGAAGAGCTCGTTGATAAGAGTCTGAAGAAGAGTAACTGCGCCGTTGTTGTTATCCTTGTACTTTGCGGGGATATCTTCGCCGCCCTGATCAAAGTAATCGAAGTCGATTGCCTTGCCTTCTTCAAGCATGCCGTAAATCATACCGATAGCAAGTTCTCTTACGTTGAACTTGAAGTCTGCAATGAAACCATCAAGGATACCTACTGAAACGGTACCTGCAACGTAGTTGTGGGCGATATCTCTGAGGTTAGCAACGAAGTCGAGAAGACCGTAGATAACTTCGATATCTCTCTTGCTTTCTGTCTTTGAGCCTCTGGAGATAGTCTTAAGAGGTTCACAGATGTTGGGCAATGTTTTAGCATCACCAAGAAGAGGGATGAGAGCTGCGCCTGTGTCAAGGAAGCTGAGAACACTGGCGATTGTTGCGTCGACGCTTGTAAGGTCGAGGGTAAGAAGACCGAGAAGGTCAAGAACCATCTGTTCCTTATTAAGCATACGATCGAGTTCGTCGAGAGCCATTGAAGCATACTGATCAAGAGTAAACTCGGGTGAGTCAACGTCATTGTAGTCGCCTGCAATAGCAGTACCCTTATAAGCATGATAAGCGCTACCCATTACGGAGAAGTTACCGATGAGCATCACAAAAGCCATAAGGATTGAGAGAATGCGGATTGACTTTTTCAAATTTGTACACCTCCAAAAAAATTTGCAAAAAAAGTAATTGGACTCGGATTAATCAATTTGGCTGCAGCCTTTGAAACAAACAGCCTTTCAGCCGCAAGCCAAAAGCAACTTTTCTGAGCCGACCTCCTTGATATTCCGCTTAACGGAACAACGGCCCGAAAAGAGCAAATCCGACTAATCCAAATGGTTCGTGAGAGCAGAGGCTTGTTTTATAAAGCACACGCAGACACAAAACCACTATATGGTCATATTAAATATACCTAAATTTCTCGCCGATGTCAACGATTTTCAAATCCGATTTCACATTTTGTTAATAATCAACAAGCGGTCCTGATGAATTTTGGACAATGTGACAATTAAAAATCGGGAGTTAGTCTGTAAAGGTGATTAGCATTACAAAAAACGTTTATTTTAGAAACGGCAAAAAAACGTCTCTTATTGCACAATATATAAAATGTATAGTAATTTATTGAAAATTGCAACTCAAAAAGAGCGTATTATTTTTATTTTCGGGAATTATAAGTTGATTTGTAAAGCTGTATTGCTTTACTTATTTTGATTTGCTTGCTTGATTGGTTTTTTTCTAATTCCAAACAAACAAGGCTGTATTTTATCATATTTTATTAAAAAAACACCTTTTTTCACCTTCATAAAGTGAAAAATCGGTGTTTGTAAAAGATTTTTGCTTTACAGTCATTTCAAGCGATTTGTTTTGTCAAAAACGATACAGTATATTATTTCGATATTTCTATCGGCTGTATCCGAGCCCCAAAAAGAAAAATCATTCAAACAAACCTTTATTTCTGACTTAATCTGAAAATCATTATTCCGCAAACTACAACCGCAGTAATCGCAATTGTTTTCTTTGCAGCATCTATAATACGGACAGTTTTATATGCCGCATCCGCAACCTTTGCGATGTTTGATATTTCGTTCATTTATTAACCCTCCCCTGTCAGCAAAACCCCGTGAGCTACTGCAGGTATGCTCTCGCTCTGCAAAGAAGAAACACCCGACATAAGTGCGCCTGTGCCAACAAAAAGCACCTTTTTCAGATCGCCGTTTTCTATTTTTGCCAATATATCCGAACACAACACGGCTGCACTGCAGCCGCAACCCGATCCGCCCGCACCAACATCGCGCTGTTTTTCCGTATCATAAATCATAAGACCGCAATCGTTATGAACTGCGGAAATATCAATATTCTCCTGCTTTATCATAAGCTCACA
>JAZRNG010000033.1:0-17629 GCA_045648065.1 Acutalibacteraceae bacterium
AGTGAAGCTCCCGAAACTGAGCAGACTGCTGCTGTAGTTGGTACTGATGCTCCGTCGACAGAAGAGCCAAGCACCGAGGATACTACGAGTGACACCTCTACGGAAGAGTCAAGCACGTCGGAGAGTACAATCACAACGACTAAAAAGAATGCTGTGTATTCTGGTGCAGGTGAAAACTTCTGGACTCTTTTACCGGAAGGTGATCATCATTCTTTTGTTGAAGGTGTTAAAATTTGGGTTTTGGGAGACTATGAAGATATCGGTTCAAATGCTAAAATCACTTGCGAAGTGTATACACACTCTTGCAGTTATGATGAAGATTCACACGTTAATCATGGTGAACTCAATAAAGCTAAATGCACATTTTATCTGTATGATGACACTTGTGAATATGATGGTGAGTGTGTTTATTCAGCTGATTTCATGGATTGTGATGCGTTGCCATTGGGTGGTTATGTAACGGGGGCAGATATCAAATATGTATACAAAGAAGATTATGTGGAAGTATCTCTTTCTTTACCCGAAAGTCTCCCGATAACATGCGAATGTGAAAGTATGGCTCCGATTCAATATGTGAAAATTACTGTTGATGAGAATACTTTTGTAACGTATGACGGTCAAGGAAATGCAAAATGGAGCGATTCTCTGAATAACCGTTGAGTGTTTTAAGCTTTTATCACCGCGAACCCTATTATGGAGTTTGCGGTGATTTTATATGGTTAAGAACGAGGATTATAAAATTATGCAACTACAACTTCATAAACTTAAAACTTCCGTAATAGCACAAGTCAAGAAGTGTGTCGGGGATATTACTGTGTATCTTGCGTGACTGATATGCATTCTCTGTCAGGTTAAAGCCTGATAAGGCACGCGGAATTCCCACACTTGCCTGCAGTTTGCGCATTCTGTCTATAAGCTCAGTATTTGCATAATACGGGTCGTCGTCATCCTTTGCGATGCCGACGGCCTTTGCTGTTTCAAAAAGTCCGTTACGAAATACGTTTTCCTCGTATTCTGCGATGTTTGGGAAAACTAATGCACAGACAGATGATTTGGAGTAACCGAATTCTGAGAAAAAACTGCTCACTCTGTTAAGATACGAGTTTCCTGCCTCTGCAAAGTTGCGGTGTGCAGCAACTGCAAAGTACATCGCATAAAGTAGTTTTTCTATCGCAGTTATGTTTCCACGGTACGCAGGAATGATATTGCGGTAAATCTCAACAGCACCGTGAATGGCGAGGTTTCTTACGATGATATTGTCATTGGAAGCGACCGTGTCCACAGCATAGGCTAAGCTCGCCATAGCGTCATAAGCTATCATTCCCGAAGGCAGACACTCAGTCAATGCAGGGTCGAGGATAACTGTATTCGGTGAGTGACGGTAAGAGTGATACTTGTCAGCTTCGAAATCAGTCATTGAACATGCACCGCAGCAAGGGATGGCAGTAAATTTTGCTCTGCTCTGATGTGAGAGCAGCATACCGCAGTCTATGACAGCAGAAGAGCCGATTGCGACTACCAGATCGACCTCACCTGAGTAAAACACCTCGGCTGCCTGTCTGTACAGTTCATACACGTTTGTGTTGACAATCAGATTCACTTGTGATATCATTCTCATGCTTTTATTAAGTAATCTATCAAGTGTTCCGCGATTTTTTAAAATTTCGCTGTCACTTATCAGTATAGCTCGTTCAGCTTCTTCGGGGCTGAATTTATCAAGGGCATTTCTTTCAAAGATAATTTTTTCAGGAAGGTAAATTTCAGGCATATCTGTCACTCCTCTTATCTATTATTGGCGCAGGGTGTGAAGATATACTGATTTTTTAGGTGGATATATGGAAACCGTTCTGATGTATCTGCTTTTTGTGGTCGGTGTGATACTGATCATAAAGGGCGGAGATTGGTTCGTAGACGGTGCAGCTTGGATTGCCGAGGTTACGGGTATACCGAAGTTTATTGTAGGTGCTACTATTGTAAGCATAGCGACGACTCTGCCTGAGATTATAGTCTCGGCAATTGCAGCAGTAGAAGGACATGAGATACTACGTTCGGGTGTTGCGGATGCTCAGCTGCTTGCACAGGAAAAACTTGGATTGGCTATCGGCAACGGAGTCGGTTCTGTTATATGCAATACCGCAATGATAATGGCGTTAGGCATTATGTTTGTACCTACTGAAGTTGACCGCAAAAAGTTCAGCTATAAGACTGTTCTTCAGGTTATTACAGTAGTGGCTCTCATGGTTCTTACGTTTAAAGGGTCGCTGTCATTAAAAGCGTCTATTGCTCTTCTTATTATTTTTGTTTCATACATAGCTGAAAGTATAAAAAGTGCAAAGACTGATATCGAAGATGACTTTGGGGAAGAGGCAAAGACCGATAAAAAAACTGTAGTCCGAAATATTCTGTATATTGTAGCAGGGGCTGTTTTTATAGTAGTCGGTTCAAGACTTCTTGTTAACAACGGTGGTAAAATTGCAGTAAGCTGGGGCGTTTCTGAGTCAGTTGTAGGTGTCACAATGGTAGCATTAGGCACTTCTTTGCCTGAACTTGTTACGGCTGTCACAGCAGCGATAAAAAAGCAACCGTCTATGTCCGTGGGTAACATAATCGGTGCGAATATCATCGATATAGCACTTATACTCCCTATTTGCTCATTTATCTACGGAGGAGTTCTGCCTGTATCGGCACAGAATATTTATCTCGATTTTCCTGTTTGTATTCTCGTTTCGTTGATTGCACTTGTGCCGACGATTATTGCCAAAAGATTCCGACGCTGGCAGGGTGTGGTGTTACTCGTCATTTACGTCGCTTATCTTGTGATAGTCGCATCAAAGCTTGATTGGTATCTCTCTCTTTTTAATACAACAGTATAATCAAAAGCCTGTAAGATTGCGACTCTTACAGGCTTAATTTGTGCATTTCACTTGATTTTATATATCTGCAGGTATATAATACTACGGACAGGAGAGTGGTGAATGGGTATGTATAATTCTCTTGATACTTCGAAAAAAATACTTGTTACAGGAGCTGCAGGTTTTATCGGATTTCATCTGAGTAAAAAGCTCCTTGAACAGGGGGTCAGTATAGTCGGATTTGATAATATCAATGACTATTATGACGTAAATCTCAAATATGCAAGACTTGATATTCTTAATGGCTTTCATAATTTTAATTTTGTAAAAGGTGATCTTGCAGATAAGGAAACTGTAGACAGAGTTTTTGCTGAGAATAAGTTTGATATAGTCGTTAACCTTGCTGCGCAGGCGGGAGTACGATATTCAATTGACAATCCTCAGGCGTATATTGAGTCAAATGTGATCGGTTTCTTTAATATTCTTGAAGCATGCCGACACAATCCCGTAGAGCATCTTCTCTATGCTTCGTCCAGCTCAGTTTACGGCAATCAGCAGAAGACACCGTTTTCGACAGATGACGATGTAAGTAAGCCGATCTCTCTTTATGCGGCTACCAAAAAGTCAAACGAGCTTATGGCATATACTTACAGCCACCTTTACGGTATACCATCTACGGGGCTGAGATTTTTCACTGTTTACGGTCCGTTCGGCAGACCGGATATGGCTTATTTCGGGTTTACTGATAAGATTATGAAAGGCGAAACGATAAAGATATTCAATAACGGAGATATGTACCGTGATTTCACGTACATTGATGACATCGTCAGAGGTATCGAAAATATGCTATGTAATACGCCTGAGGCCGACGGAAACGGTGATAGAGCAACTGTTTACAATATCGGTAACAACTCGCCCGAAAAGCTTATGTATTTTATCGAAACACTTGAAAAGGCACTTGGTAAAACGGCTGAAAAAGAATTTCTTCCGATGCAGCCGGGAGATGTTTATCAGACTTATGCGGACGTTACTCCGCTTATTGAAAAGTTCGGATTCAAACCGTCGACTTCCATTGAAGACGGTTTAGAAAATTTTGTACAGTGGTACAAATCATATTATAATGTTTGAAACGAGGTAGTTTAAAGTGAAAGATATTAATTTCGGTACATTTCCTACGATGATAACTCCTTATCACGATGATAATACAGTCGATTATGAAGCTGTCAGAAATATTACAAACTGGTATATTGAAAACGGATGCACAGGAATTTTTGCTGTCTGTCAGTCAAGTGAAATGGTTTATCTCTCACTTGAAGAAAAGGTGAGGATTGCAAAAACTGTTGTTGAAACGGTAAAGGCAAGCGGTAAGGATGTTTCGGTTGTAGCTTCAGGACATACCTCTGATGATATGGATGCACAGGTCCGTGAGCTTACTGCTATTGCCGAGACAGGTGTTGACGCTATCGTGTGGGTAAGCAACCGCCTTGACCTTCAGAATGACGGTGACGATGTGTGGATTAAAAATGCCGAAAAACTTCTCAATCAGCTTCCTGAAGATATCGCAATCGGAATTTATGAATGTCCGTATCCCTACAAGCGTCTTCTTACGGAGAAAATTCTTGATTGGTGTATCTCAACGGGCAGATTCACATTCATCAAGGATACCTGCTGTGACCCTGACGAGCTTGATCGCAGACTTGAACAGATTAACGGAACAACAATCAAGCTTTATAATGCAAACTCACAGACGCTTCTTTACACTCTTAAAAATGGTGGTGCCGGATTCTCCGGTATTATGGCAAATTTCCATCCCGATCTCTATGCATGGCTTTGCGAAAATTATGACAAGGATGAGAAAAAGGCTCAGTCTGTGCAGAATTTCCTCTGTCTTTCATCTTTCCTTGAAGCTCTTGCATATCCGCAGATAGCCAAGTATCATATGAATAAGGTTGGCGTTCCGATGAGCCTCTGGTCACGTTCCTGCGATCATAAGAAATTCACAAAATATCAGAGAATGATAATCGATGACCTTATGACAGCAGAAGATGAAGTGAGAGAACTTATCAACAAATAATAATCAAAGCGGTTACTTCGGATGGAGTAATCGCTTTTTGAATTGACTTTACTTTTTTGTTGTGTTATCTTTAAAGTAGTTATTTTGATTGGAGCAGTGAGATATGGGTTCCGGAATTTTACACATCTGCGATTATGCCGCTGCGTATAAAGGCGGTTTTATAAATGCACTCGAGTTTCTGCGCAAGGATTTGCAGAAGGAGGGTGTTCAGCAGGTATATCTTTTTCCGCACAGAGCACTTTCGACGAATGCGAAAAACTGGATAGAAGAGCTCAGAGCTGACGGTGCTGTTGTTTATGTTCAGACAGACAGCTTACTTAAAAATATTTCTCTTGTTAAAAGAATTATCAAAGAGCACAATATTACCAAAATATTCAGACACTTCAATGACCTGCAGGTAGATATTATTATCCGCTTGTTCTGTCCGTCAGTTCCTGTTGTACGTTTCTTTCAGTGTACATACAATGCTACGGGCATAAGTCACAAAATACGTTCTTTTCTTTATAAAAATGATTTACTCATCGGTGTGAGTGAATCTGTTACGAAAAAAGCAAAAAAATCTTTTCCCGGCAGAGAAATTCTGACATTGGAACACGCTTTGTCACTTGACAGACTTGCAAATGTGGATGAATTCCCGAAGAAAGACAAGGTTTCCTGTCTTGCTGTGGGTTATAACTGCAAGGTCAAGGGTATTGATCTTACTTTTGAGGTTTTCAAACGTTTGCGACGTAAATACGATGTACTTTTGTATGTTGTTGTTGCATCTCACGTTGAAGAATTTGAAGAAGAAGTCAGAAAAACATTCAGCGAAAAACCTGATTGGCTTACCATTCTGCCACCGACTGAAAATATAGGTACATATTATCACAATACGGATATTATTCTCAGTCCGTCACGTACGGAAGGAGCGTTGCCGTTTATCGTATTTGAAGCAATGTATTGCGGCAGTATTGCTGTTGTCAGCGATATTCCGCAGCAGATAACAGACAAGGTCAGCACGGTAAGATATTTCAGAAGCGAAGATGTTGAGGATTACGAAAGAGTTCTTTCAAAAGCGATTGAGGACCTTGATTTGCCTGAAACACAAAGTGAAAGACAGACTGCGGTTGATGAGATTGTGAAAAATTATTCTATGCAGGTCTGGTCTGATAAATTTAAAAACTTGATATAAGAGGTGATTTTATGTTTAGAAAATCAGTTTCTTTTTTACTTTCTATGGTTCTGATTCTGTGCAGTATGCCTTTCGTTGCCGCACAGACTTATGAAACAAAACTTTATAACGTTTACGGTGACGGAATGCTTTTTCAGCAGAAGGAAGATGCTGTTCTTTCAGGTACAGCAAAGCCTTACAGTGTTATTGATGTTACACTTTCTGACAGTGAAAATAACGAGCTTGTACATAGTGAAGCTGTAACTGAAGCTGACGGAACATTCTCTGTTTCTTTCGAGTCTCCTGAAGGCGGATTCGAAGAGTATACAGTTAATGTCAGTGAAAACGGAAGTGTGTTTGAAACTCTTGAAGACGTTGTTTTCGGTGAGCTGTGGCTTGCAAGCGGACAGAGTAATATGCAGTATCCTCTTGGTCATGCAAAGGGCGGATATGAAGACTGGGTCAATGGGAAAAAACACAGCAAATGGCTCAGGGTTCTTATGGTTCCGCCTTATATGAACAGCTATACGCAGATAGGTTTTGTGCCTGATGAACCACTTGAAGATATCGCAGGAGCAGAGTGGATAAACGGTGAAGATGAACAGATTTACAATATGAGTGCGGTGGCATTTTATTTTGCTTCCGAGATGCTTGAAGAACTGGATATGCCCGTTGGAATACTCAATGCAGCTCTCGGCGGCAGCTCAATTGTAAGCTGGATTTCACGAGAGAAGATTGACTCTGAACCTCAGTTCAAGGAAAAGCTTTACTCCTACGGTGCATATAAAGAAAGCAAAGATTGGAAGGCTGAAAATCAGAATGTATACGCTGACGTAGGTGCTAACTATAACCATAAAATTGAAGCCCTCGGTAATTTCCGTCCTGCAGGAATGATATGGTATCAGGGAGAAAGTGATATCGGATACTCGGAGGAATACTATTCTGAAGCAATGGATATTATGCAGAATCTTTACACGGAAGTTTTCTGCTATGAAAATGGATATCTGCCGCTTATTTATACAAATCTTGCGGAGTATTTCTACACTGATGACGGAATGGTGCTTCCCGACAGAAACATTGCTTTTTCAAAGATTCAGCGCAACCGTCCCGAATCGAGAGCAACATTTGGTATTTATGATTTGCCTGTAACCTACATTCAGCCTGTAGGTGTGATTCATCCCGAGCATAAGCAGGAGATAGGCGAGAGAATGGCACTTTGTGCAAAGGGGATGGTTTATGGCAAATTTGATACTCATACCTCAGCAACTGTCAGTTTAACTCAACCCAAAGACGGAAGCCTTTATGTGACATTGGATAATGTCGGCGACGGTCTTATCTGCATAGGTGAAAAAATCCTTGGTTTTGCAGTCTGCGGTGAGGACGGAATTTATATTGAGGCAAGTGCTGAAATCGTTTCAGCTGATACTGTCAGGGTTTGGAACGATTCTGTAGAAAATCCTGTTTCAGCTTCTTATGCCTATTGTATGGGCAACGGCAGAGCGAACCTTGCATGTGCCTTCGACGGTGAAAACCCATTACCTGTAAGTATTTTTGTTACAGACAAAACAGTCGGCACACATTACTGGACTGATAAACAGTGGGCAGGCTGCGAAGTTGAATACATATGGCATACAATGAGCGACACAACCAGTAATTACTATCCCTCGTGGACATCAGAAACGGCTCAGATTTCACGTTCTGCAGAAGCTCCGTGTTCGGGCAATTACTGTATGAAAATTCTTGCTGACGAAAAGAAATTCACCGTAAAGCCAAACCTTACTTATAAGGAAGGCAAAAAGACAGAAGCTTTCTGGGACACGGACACGGACTACAGCGATTATGACACGATGAGCTTCTGTATCCGAAACAACGGTGAAAAAGACGTTAAACTTGATGAAGTCAGATTTATTAAGAATTCAACAATGTGGCACGCTCCTGCAGTCAAGAGTACAACGGACACGAGCTTTGTAATTCCTGCCGACGGTGAGTGGCACGTTATCACGCTTGATCTGAATAAGCTTTATCTCCATTCAAACGAAGGCGGTGTGGCTTTCACAAACGAAAAAATTGATGATGTGAAAGATATAGAATTCCGCTTCTCAGCAGAAGAGGGAAGTAATACAGATTTAAGTTTCGATAATGTAACGTTCACGGAATCGGATGAAAAAGTTAAACCGCAGTTTGATGCAGATTTTGCAAGCGCTGACGGATTCTTTGAAATCCTCTGCGTTCTCGTTACAAGATTCTTAGGCTTGTTTGCCAATATCTTCAATTAATCAGATACAAAAATAACCGAGCTATCAAACGATAGCTCGGTTTCTTTATGCAGATTGATTATTTAACGTAATCAGCAAGGAGATCGAGGTAATTGCTTACGAAGTAAGATCCTGTGTGTTTGCCGACCGAAAGAACTTCGTCTGCTATTCCTTCACCGATGATATGACCCATAAAAGCGAAGTTGTCATCCGTGAGGACATAACCCAAAGCGTCATTCGCGAGGTTTACGCAGTAAACGTCAACCCCTTCAACTGAATCGTTGAGTGACGGATACAGCCACTCAGTGCCGTCCCATGTTGTGTCACCGATGATTTTGTGACCCCAGAATGTTTCAGGATAAAGCTCACCGGGGAAGAGGGCAAAGCCTACCTTGTTGCCGAATTCGATATAACCGATTTCTGAAATTATACCTACACCGTCTTCAAGGTAATAAACCTGATTATTAACAAGGTTTACTTCGCACGCAAGAGCAAGAATGCTGTTTTCAGGAGTGACGATAATTTCCTTGTGGTGTACGTTTATGACGGGCTGAAGTTCTGTTTCATACTCAGCAGAGATGATGTACTCACCAAACTTTTCACCGAGGAATCTGGTATCGGCTCCTTTTTCTTCCCATTCATCCATTCCGCTTGTATCTACGTCGATATTGTCACGTGTTAACTGGCCGCAGGCTCCTTGAATCATAACGAAGTTTGCACCTGTCTGAGCTTTTAAGTACTGATCAATGTAATAAATGTAGTCTGAAGCGACAAGACCGTTATTTGCACTGAAAGAGGTGGGATGACATGTGATATCTGTGATGTAAGTATTTTCGCTGCCACTGTCGGGGACGAAGTAAAGACTTGCAAATTCAGGGATATCTTCCTTTGAAACAAGGTGTCTCTTATCCTTGATATATTCACTTGCATCAATTGTGTCGTAATAGAGTGAGCCTCTTTCCATATCATCGAAAGCTTCGTTGATTGCGATAATTGACTGCTCAACAAAGTACTGCTTGAAGTAAGCAGGAGCTTCCATAAAGGGGAGGTCGCCTTCAATGCCGAAGAGATTCTTGAAAGCACTTGCGAAAAGTTTGTAGAAAAATTCTGTGCTTACACCCTGAGTGTCGAGTGCTGAGTGGGCGTGTGTTGACATAACGTTGATGCTTGAAACTGCAATGTTATTTGTCTTACAGTAATCAAGAACTCCTGCACGGATTGCTCGGACGTCAGTTGATGTAACACCAAGACAGTCGATTGATGCGAGTACGACTGCACCGTCACCGCTGTTGTCATCAAGGACTGCGGCACGGATTCTCATATCATCATAAATTCCTTCAGCCTTTTTGTTCATAAGGTCACGACCGAGATAGTACTTGCCGCTTTCAAAGTCATCAGGAATAAGACTTCTGCTTGCATAACCGAGTGACCAGCAGTTGCCTGTATCAGCTGAAAGCTTATACTCTTCACGGCCTTCGAGGAAGGTTTCGGTTGAATGATCCTCAATGTCTTTCCAACTTGCAGGGTCAGGATAAACCGCACAAATTGTTTTAACGAGAACCTCTACAATGACATTGAGGGCGTTGTAAAGCACTTTCAGAAGATTGTTAAGAAGTGCTTCGCCTGAGTCGAGTGACTGCAAACCTGCGAAAAGACTGCCGATGGTCCGGACTCCTTCGATTGCTGTATCGGTGACTGAGTCAGCGAGAACTTCCGTAGAAGGCAGGCTTACTGATGTGTTCTCTTTTTCGTCAGCACTGACACCTATGCATCCGACTGAGAAAATAAGTGCAATACTTAGCAAAACTGAAATGATTTTCATCAAAGATTTTTTCATAATAATACCTCCTGATGGTTTGATTATACAGTAATTTTTTCTGTCAGACAATAGTTTTTTTTCTAAAGTCGATGAAAAATATACAAAACTGTGATATTATAGTCAGGAAGATTATCCGAAAGGAAAGATATTATGAAGGAAGTACATCTTATATGTAACGCTCATCTTGATCCTATCTGGCAGTGGGAGTGGGAAGAGGGGGCAGCTTCTGCTCTTTCAACATTCAGAGCTGCTGCAGACCTTGCTGATGAGTTTGATTATATTTTCTGCCACAATGAAGTAACACTCTATAAATACATAGAGGAATATTCACCGACTCTTTTTAAAAGAATTCAGGATCTTATTAAAAAGGGTAAGTGGCACATTATGGGCGGCTGGTATCTTCAGCCTGATGTTAATATGCCAAATGGTGAAAGTATCGTTCGTCAGATACAGCACGGTAAGAGATATTTTGAGGAAAAATTCGGTGTTTTTCCGAAAACTGCCATAGGCCTTGATGCCTTCGGACATTCTGTAGGGCTTGTTCAGATAATCAAAAAATGCGGTCAGGAAAATTACATTTACTGCCGTGAAGGCTGCGATGAGATTCCTTTCGGTCAGTTTATGTGGGAAGGTCTTGATGGCAGCGAGATTAAAGCTGCTCACTCCCGCGGATACAATACCGGTCTCGGAAAAGCTATGGAGAAAATCAAAAGAATTATGTCAAAGGACGAAAATGACATCACATTGATACTCTGGGGTGTAGGTAATCACGGAGGCGGCCCGTCAAGAAAGGATCTTCGTGATATAAAAGCTTTTATTGAAGAGTCGGATATCCCTGTTATGCACTCTGACCCTGATACTTTCTTTGAAAAAATAAACCCTACACAAAGACACGATAAATCCCTTCGAATCAGTATGCCGGGATGCTATACCACTATGTCAGGTGTAAAGTCACGCCACGCTTTATTTGAATCAATGCTTGCGATAACGGAGAAAATGTGCTCTGTTGCCGCATTCAGAGGTCTTATCGAATATCCTGAGAAGGAGCTTGACGACGCTGTCGAAGATCTGCTGAACAGTCAGTTTCACGATGTTCTTCCGGGCACATCAATCAAGGCAGGAGAGGAAAACGGAATACGACTTCTTGAACACGGTATGCTGACTCTCAACAGACTTCGTGCAAGAGCGTATTTTGCTCTTTCTTCAGCTCAACACAAGGCAGCAGAGGGTGAATACCCCATCCTTGTTTTCAATCCTCATCCGTATGAATGGGAAACTGAATTCGAGTGTGAGCTTACTCTTGCTGATCAGAACTGGTCAAGGGAAAAGGTTTCCTGCTTCCGTGTTTATGATGAAAATGGTGAAGAAGTACCTGCTCAGTTTATCAAAGAAGAAAGCAATCTCAACCTTGATTGGAGAAAACGTTTTGTTATCCGCAGTAAGCTGAAACCGCTTGCAGTTTCAAGATTTTCGCTCTATGCTGATTTTAAACCCATTGAGCCGAAGACGGAGCTCCCTGCAAACAGCGATATAATTTTTGACTTTGGTCACAAGCACGTTGAGATTGACGGCTCTACAGGCTGTCTTCGCTCTTACAGGCTGAATGGAAAAGAATATATAAAAGACGGTGCATTCTGTCCTGTTATGTATGATGACAACGCTGACCCGTGGGGAATGGATGACTCTCAGCTTGAGGCTATGGGCAGAAATCCTCAGCCTTTTGAGCTTATGAAAAATCCCAACGGCGTGTTTGAAGGAATGAAACCGATTCAGGTTATTGAAGACGGTGATATTTATCTTGGTGTAGAGTGTTTCTTTATCAGGGGCAATACCCGAATCCGTGTGGAATACGATATTTATAAGAAAAACCCGTACATCGATGTAAAGGTTGATGTTTTTGCGGGGGATATCAATAAAATGATTAAGCTGTCACTTCCTGTTGCTGTTGAAGGCGAATACATCGGTCAGACCTGCTTTGGTACAGAGCCCTTGTTCATGGATGGCAGAGAATGTGTTTCTCAACGTTTTTCAGCTGTGAGAAACGGCAAGGAGTGTCTTGCACTTATAAATGATGTCGCATACGGTTCGTCATTTAAGGACAGTGAACTTTCTGTCTCACTCATCCGTACAGCTACTTACTGTGCACATCCGATAGAGGACAGAGAGCTTATTCCTACGGACCGTTTTGTAAAGAAGATAGATATGTCCGAACGCAATTTCCGCTTCAGACTCGCTGTAGCAGACGAGGACGAGCTTGAGAGGCTTTCTTCGGAATTCTGCCAGAAGCCGTATTCCTGTAACGTATTTCCTATCGAGAGAGATGAGGAAATGGCTGATTTCAACATTGAGATCAGCGACAAAAACGTTGTGCTTGTAACAATGAAGAAACGTTACCAAAAAGACAGTTACATTCTTCGCCTGTTAAATAACTCTCCTGATGCTAAGAAATCAACGCTCACACTCAACGGAGCATCAGCCGAACTCAGCTTCGGCAAGTATGAAGCTAAAACAGTAGAGTATTCAGACGGCCGACTCGTCGAGCAGTACGAGTTGATGGTTTGATGCTTTTTGAATTTTTATCAGACGGTTGAAAAAAATTTTTTAAGTGCTATAATTCTATCTGTTAAAAATACATAGGTTAGAAGGAAAAGATAAGATGGTAAATTCTCTGAGCAATAAGAAATCAAATTTTCTTATTTTTCTTTGTTGGGCAGCTTATACTGCGGCATATGTCGCAAGGCTTAATTACAACGCTTCAATGGTCGAAGTCCTCTCGCAGCTTGGCACTACCAAAGAAGCGGCGGGTACTGTAAGCTCGTTTTTCTTCTTTGCATACGGTGCAGGTCAGCTTGTAAACGGTTTGCTGTCAAAAAAATACAATACAAAATATTCAGTAGCTATTTCACTTGCGGCATCGTGTGTTATCAATTTTTCGATGACCTTCTGTGACGGTATCGAAGCAATGAAATATCTGTGGTTTTTCAACGGTGTGTTTCAGTCTGTTCTCTGGTCCTCGCTCATAAAAACTCTTTCTGATAATCTCGCTGATGATAAGCTTTCAAAAGCGGTAATGGTTATGAGTACGACCGTGGCATCAGGTACATTCACAGCATATGGTCTTGCAGCTCTTTTCTCCGCATTGAAAATGAGTTGGACGGTTATTTTCTACGTAGCTTCAGCCATAGTGGGAATAGTCGCAGTCATTTGGTTTGCAGGTATGAGCAGTATCGATAAGTCAGCAAAGCAGGTTTCTCAGAAGAATGCTCAGAAAAAGGAAAAACTTTCACTTACACCTGTGTTTGTTTTCAGTATAGTCGTGATTCTGATTTCAGCTGTCACAAACGGATTTATCAAGGATGGTATCACCACCTGGGTTCCGTCGATTCTCAAAGAAGAGTTCGGTGTCCCTGCTTCTCTGTCGATTATTGTTACGCTGTTGCTTCCGGTACTTTCAATTTTCGGAGCTTCACTCGTAAAATTACTTCATAAAAAGCAGAAAAACGAAAACTTACTCAATGGTCTTTTCTATTTTGCAGCTATGGTACTCGCAGGTCTTATTATCCTGACGCTGAATTTCAAGTCGATTCCGCTGACACTTGCACTTTTCGGAGGTATCGCTTGTCTTATGTCTGCTGTAAACAATGTCATAACAAGCGTTGTACCGCTGTATTCAAGAGATAAGATAGATTCGGGGCTTTCAGCAGGGTTACTTAATACATTCTGTTATGTCGGCAGTACTCTTGCGACATCGCTTCTCGGCAAGATCGCAGATACAAGAGGCTGGAACGATGTCTTTGTCTGTATACTGATATTCACGGTTACGGCTTTTGCTGTCTGTGCGGTTTCAGCTGTTATTACAAGAAAAAAGAGGGTATAATATTTAACGTTGCAAACGTCTCTGACAGATCAGTTTGCAACGTTTTACTTTTTGTTATGCTGTGTTATTGTAATTGTTAATCTTTTTGTGTTAACATATTATGGTAGCATAATTAAATGTAAGGGAAGGTTCACTATGAGATATGAAAGAAAATTGAAGACTGACTGGAAAGCTGAATGGATCTGGACAGATTCTGAGAAAGAAAGTAAGAATGCTTGGGTTTGCTTTAATAAAACGGTTGAACTGACTCAACTCCCTGAAAAACTCGTGGCGGATATAGCGGCGGAAAATAAATATTGGCTGTACATAAACGGCAGATGTGTAGTGTGCGAAGGCGGACTGAAAAGAGGACCGTCTCCTACGGGTTGTTACTTTGATGAGGTTGATATCCTTCCGTATCTTAAAAAAGGTGAAAATCTTATCAGCGTCCTTGTGTGGTACTGGGGTAATGAAGCGAGTTACTCAAGCTCAGATGCAGGGCAGGGCGGACTCCTTTTTGAAGCGATAAGCGAAGGGGTTTCTATACTTTCTGACGAAAGCTGGTATGTGATTAAAAATCCTGCTTTTAAAGAAGACACAGGTAAGCTCCAGCCAAACTACAGAATTCCTGAAAGCAACGTTTACTATGATGCCCGTTCGGAAATTTCAGGATGGAATATACCGGGCTATGATTTTTCACATTGGCAGAAGGCGACCGCTTACGCTGCAGGCGGAGAAGGCTGTTGGGGAGAAATGTATTCAAGAGATATACCGCAGTTCAAAGATTTCGGACTCAGGGATTATGAAAACAGCAAAGATTTTGAAAACGTAAGATTTCGCCTTAAAAAGAAGATTACGCTCAGGGTGCCTTACAACGCACAGCTTACACCTTATCTCAGGGTTGATGCAAAGGCAGGTAAGAAGATCGTTATCACTACTGAGAATACTTGCATAGGTGCGGTACACAGCACTTATGTGACAAAGGAAGGCGTTCAGGAATTTGAATCTCCTGCTTGGTTTAACGGAGAGAGAATAACTTACGAAATTCCTTCAGGTGTTACGGTAAAGAATCTGAAGTACAGAGAAAGCGGATATAACACCGAGTTCTGTGGTGATTTTAAGTGTGAGAATGACGGTATGAACACTCTCTGGCAGAAGTCTTTGCGTACTTTGTACGTTACGATGAGGGATAATTTTATGGATTGTCCCGACAGAGAAAGAGCTCAGTGGTGGGGTGATGTAACGAATGAAATGATGATGACTATGTACTCTCTTTCACCGTCATCTTATCTGCTTTACCGCAAGGGAGTAAGCACGATGCTTTCGTACATAGATCCTGAAACCGATGTACTGCAGACAGTAGTGCCGATAAAAAATGATTACTTCGAACTTCCTTGTCAGCAGCTTGCAGGTGTGTGCGGTTTTTACACATACTATATGTACACGGGTGATACTGATTTTATAAAAGATGTTTATAAGGCGGCTGTGAATTATCTCAGTCTGTGGAATTTTCAGGAAAACGGACTTGTGGAGCACAGAAGCGGTTCGTGGGACTGGCAGGACTGGGGCGATAAAATCGATATAGCTCCCTTGGAAAATGCCTGGTATTACTATGCACTGTCAGCTGTAAAGAATATGGCTGAAATCACAGGCGATGCAAAAGCTGCAAATGAAATTGAAGAAAAGATGATATCGCTTTATTCAGCGTATCAGACATTATGGACAGGGGAAGGATACAGAAGTGAAGATAATGAAGGCTATGACGACAGAGGAAATGCCGTAGCCGTGCTTTCAGGTCTCTGTCCGGAAGAAAATTACGGAGCAATGAAAGATCTTCTCTTCAGCGTCAGAAATGCAAGTCCTTATATGGAATACTATGTCCTTGAGTCCCTTTGTAAAATGGGCGGATATTTACTCGCACAAAAGAGAATGTGTGAGAGATACGCAGAGATGATTGACGAGGATTATTCAACTCTATGGGAAAACTGGATAAAGAAAGACGGTACGTCAAATCACGCTTGGACGGGCGGTCCGCTTGTGATTATGAGTAAGCATTTTGCAGGTATAAGACCGACTGTTGCAGGTTATGAAAAAGCTGAGATCAGACCTCAGTACGGTCTTCTGAAAAATATTTCCTGCACGGTACCGACGGTAAAGGGAGATATTGCTTTAAGTATCGCTTCAGATGAAGATAAAACTTCAGTAAATCTCACTTGCCCTGAAGGTATTCAGATTGATCTTTTTGTGCCTGAAAGTGCTGTCGTTACTGTTAACAATGAAGAAAATGTATCGTTAAAGCTTTTATGACGGCTGAAAACCTCCCGCTCAACCGACGGTTTGTAGACTTCAGTGCGCTGCTGTTATAAAATACAGGTGAAAGGAGGACTTGTATGGATCAACAGAAGATCGGAAAATTCATCGCCGAGTGCAGAAAAAAGCAAGGTCTTACGCAGATGCAGTTGGCAGAAAAGCTGAATATCACAGACAGAGCAGTATCGAAATGGGAAAACGGAAGATCTATGCCTGACTCCTCGATAATGCTTGAACTGTGCAGTCTGCTCGGTATCACGGTAAATGATTTGTTAACGGGGGAGGTAGTCAGTTTGAAAGATTACAATAAGGAGTTAGAAAACAACTTGCTTGAAATGGTAAAGCAAAAAGAGGAAGCAGACAAAAGGCTGTTGTTTACGGAAATAATCGTAGGTCTTCTTTCGGGTATAATTCTTTTCGGCTTAGTCTTTACAGCGAGTTTTGCTGATATGCAGGATTGGTTACGATTGGTTATCATATTGATAGGACTGATGATCTTTTCTGTGGGTATAGCTGTTGCGATACGCATTGAACAGAAAGCAGGTTATTACAAGTGTCAGAATTGCGGACACGCATATGTACCGTCATATAAAAGCGTACTTTTTGCCATGCACGTCAACAGAACACGTTATATGAAATGTCCCGAATGCCATAAAAGGACGTGGCAGAAAAAAGTTCTTACCAAATGAATTAATCATCACCGCCTGTTAAAACAACGGGCGGTGATGGTATCTGACGTATTTATTTTGACTACAAAAAAAGCGCAAATTGAATTAAAAAATAAAAATGAAAAAACTTGAAAAATTTTCAAAAAAAGTATTGACAATTCGAAAATCATCGTATATAATAAGCAAGTCGCTTGACGAGAGTCACAGCGAGAAGATATGGCGGCATAGCTCAGTTGGCTAGAGTACTCGGTTCATACCCGATTGGTCGTAGGTTCGAATCCCACTGCCGCTACCAAAATTATGGCCCGGTGGTCAAGCGGTCAAGACACCGCCCTTTCACGGCGGTAACACGAGTTCGATTCTCGTCCGGGTCACCAAGCCGAGCAATAGCTCGGCTTTATATTTTGCGGATGTAGCTCATCTGGTAGAGCGCCACCTTGCCAAGGTGGAGGTAGCGAGTTCGAGCCTCGTCATCCGCTCCATTTAAACACTTCGGTGTTTTTTACATAGTGAGTTTCGGCTCACGTTTAAGACGGCGCCATAGCCAAGTGGTAAGGCACGAGTCTGCAAAACTCTGATTCCCCAGTTCAAATCTGGGTGGCGCCTCCAAAGCCCCAAGGACGAAAGTTCTTGGGGCTTACTTCT
>JAZRNG010000034.1:0-18048 GCA_045648065.1 Acutalibacteraceae bacterium
AGAAAGATTAGGAGCTACCGCAGTTTCCTGAGGTGATACACTTATCAATCGCCTTACCTGTTCGGGCTGTTTAGTTACACTGTATCCACCTATAAATGCATCCCCATCCGTTGGTTTTGTTATACAGGTTAACATCTTTATCGTTGTGGTTTTTCCTGCTCCATTAACACCTAACAGAGAAAATAGTTCTCCTTGGTGTATTTCTAAATTGAGCTTATTCACAGCAGTAAGATTTTTGTATCTTTTTACAAGCTCAACTGTTTTAATTTCTTGCATTTATGTTAGCCTCCTTTTTATTTGCAGTACCATCATAGCAAATATAAAAGAGGAAATGTTGGATTTTAATTAATCGGTCATTTATCGCATCTCATCGGTTGCAAAAAGCATATCACATTAACACCTTGTATTTCAAATTACACATCCTTATACTTTAAGTTTCAGTACAAGGATTTTAAAAATTCAAAATTTTTAAGTAAAGGAAGTGAAAAAAATGCTTTAGCAGCCAACTGAAAAAAGTAAAAAAGAGTGGAAACCAGTCTTAACAAGCACTGGATTTGTGCATACAAATCCCACTTGTCAGGAACTGCTCCTAAACCAGAAAAAAGTCGCACTCCGTAAGGAATGCGACGATACATAAAAATTTATCAAACTATATACAAAACTCTATTTTAAGCAAAAAAATTGAGTATTCACAGGTCAAATCCCTTATGAATACTCAATATGGTGCGAGAGACGGGACTTGAACCCGTACGGGATTACCACACGCCCCTCAAACGTGCGCGTCTGCCGATTCCGCCACTCTCGCATATTCACTTCTGTCCCTCACGGAACGTTACATATTATAGCAAAGAGAATTCCGTTTGTCAACACTTTTTTACAATAATTTCAAATATTTTTTCGGGTCGGAAAACATCGTAAAATGCTTATCCGACCCGTTAACTTTTCATAATTATGAAGCCTTCATTTTAAGTCTGAGCTTGTCCGCTATCATTGCTATAAATTCGGAATTTGTCGGCTTGCCTCTCGAGGACTGTATTGTATATCCGAAGTACGAACTGAGCACATCTACGTCTCCCCTATCCCAGGCTACTTCTATGGCATGACGGATCGCACGTTCAACTCTTGAGGATGTCGTCTTAAAGGTTTTAGCTACAGTCGGATAGAGAATCTTTGTCACAGAACCCATCATATCAGAGTTATTTACCGAAAGAATGATTGCTTCTCTGAGATAAGTATAACCCTTAATATGTGCAGGGACACCAATCTGATGCATTATTTCAGATACTACTACTTCTATATCGGTAGAAGGTGCTTTGTACTGATATCCGTTCATTTTCCATCCTGTCATCTGTGATATTCTCTGGGTAAGAACATCAACATCCACCGGCTTCAGAAAATAATAATCAGCTCCGCTTGACAGAATCTCATTTTCAAAATGAGGGTTATCAACACTCGATAAGACAATCGTCAGAGGCTTCTTGATGTCCGTCATTTCAGACATCTGTTTCATAACCCCTAACGCATCGACGTGAAGCATAAAGGCATCCATTACCACAATGTCAGGCTTTTCAAACCTGAGACGTGTCATAACCTGAGACCCGTCCTTATCGCAAAGGACAGTTTCAAAGCCATAAGAATTCAGTAACCGCATACAATTCTGACCGAACTCATTATTTTCTGCTATTAAGATTTTTAAATTATTTTGCATGGAAATTACCTCCGTGAATTATTTTCACGTTTATATTACCATTTATTGTCATTTGTGTCAATATATTTTTGACATTTTATGGTAATATTTTTCCATACACTACATTCACTCTCTTATTTATGATGCTTTGCTGTACGATTCAGGATTGATATCCGCTGCTGTTTCGAGCATATCTTCAGCCAAAATGCCGTAGCCTTCGGTGCAGTCATCAAGAAAGACATGGGTGACTGCACCTACCAGCATTCCGTTCTGTATGATCGGACTTCCTGACATTCCCTGTACGATTCCACCTGTTTTTTCTATCAGGTTCTTATCCGTAACCTTAAGGGTAAGGTTGCGTTGATTCCTTGTGTCAGAAGTAAAAACTTTGGTAATCATTACATCGTAAAACTCAGGACCGGATTCATCGACCGTACAGATTATCTGAGCAGCGCCTTCTTTAACTTCTCTTTTCAATGCAACAGGTACTGTATCTGCTGACTTATCATATTCTTTCATAACACCGTAGATTCCGGTATCTCCGTTGATATACAAGTCACCTATAATACCTGTAGAAAAAACTCCGCAGAGCTCACCTGCGCTGCCAGACGAGCCTTTATAACATCCGTTCACCGTAGCCTCAACAGCATCACCGCCTGCAAGCGGCATTACCTCACCTGTGTCTACATCACACACAGCGTGGCCGAGACCTGCAAAAATCCCGTTATTACGGTCATACCAGGAAATCGTTCCGATTCCTGCTGTGCTGTCACGAATCCACAAACCACCCTTATATGAGGAATCGTCAGCTAAAACGGGTGTAAAAACTATCTCTTTGAGTTGACCGCCACGTTCTATCTGCATTTTAAGACTTTCGCCTTTACTGCTTGAAAAGATCGCTGATAATTCCTTATTACGAGTTATACTGACTCCGTTAACAGAAATAATCATATCTCCCTCTTTAAGTCCGGCATTTCTGCCCGGACTTACGTTACCCGACGAAGTAGTTACCTCGTCTATGCGGATAACCATAACGCCTCTTGTATACAGGCGTATTCCGAATACATTGCCACCCGGAACAACGTATTTCCTCTGTGTAACGGTAACCTTTGCCTTTTTTATCGGAAAGATGTTAAAAAGCTTTATAGAGGTAACATATTCATCCTCAACCGCATCCGGACTTTTTGCAGAAATACCTGTTAACGCCTGACACACGTAGGTTTTTCCTACATTCATACGGTCGTATTCAGTTACTGACATAACGTCAGGAATTCTGATGTAACCTACCATCAGAAGCATCATTATCGCACTTGCAGTAAAAAAACAGACCACACTGAAAATACGAATGCACTTTCGCATAAAAAGCACCTCCGAAATTAGTGTGACCTCAAATCAAAAAATTATTAAAAAAATTAACGGTGCTGTTTAAAACAGCACCGTTTTAAAATCATTCAGTTACGGGAAGTGAATCAATCATATTTATCATATCAAGATAGTACGTAAGAACCACTTCCTTGGAAACACCTATTCCGATTGCATTTCCGTGGTCACCTGTACTTACAGGCATAACGTTCCAGATACCCGTATCAATATCTGCGGGATCATAATCCTTGTGAGGAGCATTAAACGGATAAAGTGCAGAATTAACGCTGACAAGTCCGTCATTAGCATACCATTCTTCAGTAATTTCATAGTCAGTTATACGGTTATCCTTAAAACTACCAATCATAAACGCAAACGGCTGAAGAACAGCAAAAGTACTCACAATCGGAGCATATGTTCCTACAAGAGGAATCTCAGTTGATGAATCAAACGCATACGAGAAGTAATACGTATCATCATCCATTTCAATGAAATTATTAAGTTCCATCAAAGTATCAGGAGCCATGTCGTACATAGCCGTATCTTCCCAATGATTAAGCATCACAACCATAGCTTCGAGCATACGCTGTTCATTCGGTTTCTCTCCGGGTATGTAAGTAAGACCGAACTGTTCAAGGTGGAAGTCTACGTATCCGTTAAAGATTGAACGTCCCATCACACCTGCATACGTATACGCACAAATTGTCATAAGAAGAGAAATATTAAGCTGATCAGCAACATAATATAAAGTCGTACCGTTGTTAGGAGAGCAAACAGTAACAATTGAATTTACATAATCAGCTTTTCCGCCTGTGAAAAGCGGTGAGCAATCATCGGGAGAAGCCGCCATTTCTTCAGCGTTACCCTGAGAAAGAAGTGCCTGAAGAAGTCTTACAGTGTTACCACCAAAACTATGTCCGATGAGATTGATTTTGTTTATAAGTCCGTTTTCATCCAACTCGCCCCATCCATCGATCATAGGCTCGGTATAAGTTCTTCCGTAACGGGCATGGTCATGTTTTTCAGCATGAGCAGCACCGTAGTCAACGGTAGTACCGGTAATCTGTGCATACAGCTCACAAGCACGGTCCCAATTACTTGAAAGCGGACCGACAGAAGCTGCGTAGCATTCGTGACCGGCCTCATTCAGCTCTTTAACAAGGTCGCATGAAGTGCCGCCCCAATATGCAAGATCATCATCAATGCCTTCGTCCTCTCCCCATCCGAGAAAGCCATGAACGAAAACATAAGGATACGTCTTCTTCTCTTCATTTTCTGCCGCTCCGTCAGGCAGAACAAAGCCCGGTACAAAATTTACAAACATCATAACAAAAGAAACCCATATTGAAATAATGGCCTGCATAATAACACCTCACAATATACTGTATATATTTTTATTTTAATACAACATATCTTGAGTGTCAATATTTTAAACTCAAAAAGCTCACAACAAAGCAGAACAAAAGCACTAAATATGTCGATTAAATATCAAGAATATTTAAACCTGTTTCCGGATTCACTCTTCGATTAATATTACAATCCAGAATATTTACATAGATTTCAGCAGTTATACTTATAACAGCATAGTTCAGATGACCACCGTAAAATTTATAATTTTCATCTGAAAGTGCAATATGGAGATGAAGATACGGCATATCATCCTTACGTGTAATATTACCATTGAGTGCAATCATCTCAAACTGTTTTTTGAAAACTTCAGGAAAGTATTTTTTCTCTTCCAGCGAGTAGTATCCGACGCTTACATCATTTACAGCTCCTAAACCCTGCACAGTAGCAGATTTTATACCTTCTGCTATACAAAGCTGTGTAAGTGACTCTACAATCTCATCACCGACATCAAGTCTTACCACACAGACATTATCTGTTCTTTTATATTCCATAATACCACCTCATAAAAAAAGACGGCACAAGGCCGTCTTTTTAATTATACGTTTTCTTCAAGATACACAACTACGTCTTTAACTGTAACGAGTGTCGGAAGAACTCTGTCAGGAATTGTGATCTCATACTTTTCTTCGATGAGACAAATCATATCGAAAAGTTCGAAAGAGTTAAGACCAAGGTCTGACGTAAGTACATCGTCCGGGTTAACCTCTGTGATACGGCCGTCTGTGTAGTCATTGAGCATTTCAAGCAAATCGTTTCTGATATCCATAGTAAATTTTCCTTTCTTTTTTCAGATTTTATTTAGAGGCTGCAGCTTTTTCTTCTTTTCGCTTTCGCCAAATCTCATTGAATATTTCTTCAGTTGCAAGTGAAACCTTTGTAACTGAAAATTCATCAGCGTGTGGGTATACATACCATGTATCGTCAAGAGTATTAAGGTCAATGCAGTCCTTATACTGACCGAAGCGATAATTGTACTCAACGTGAACAGCATACTGTCCTGCTGAATCAATCTTCATCTCAAACGGTTTTCCGTCATAATCTTTGATACCTGTAACGTGGAAACCGTTCATATCATGAATAATCTTACCATTACCCAGACGAACATATCCCTTTGAGTTCGGAAGATCATTTACATGACATTCGCTTTCAAAACGATATGTACCTGCAAGGACTTCTTTCTTTACCTGTTCGCGTTCCCATTTATACCAGTCACTTGCGAACTTAAACTCGGTCTTACCTTTGTCGGCTACAAGTTCACCATACTCATTAAGAGTCCATGACTTTCCGCAATGTTCGCAGAAAATCTTTGTTCCCTTAGAATTCATTTTGAACTCAGTCATACAGCTCGGGCACTGATAAAGAACCTTATGAAGGCCTTCAGCACGCTTTCTGTAAGACATCTTCACTCTGTTTTCACTCTGCCAACGGAAATCATCGTTGTACATCGCTTCTCTGCACTTGGCAGTGATTTCATCAGGAGTCAACGCCTTGATTTCATCCGGAGTCAGAATCTGCTCCATTGTAGTGTGAAGACCTGTGACGAATCTCTTCTTATGATCGCCCCAGAACGGATCATAAATATGATGACCCTTACAGTTAAGGACTACAACCGGCACCTTGTGATGCTTGATAAGCTGACCGATTGCATCGGGAATAACCTCGGTAACGCCACAAAGCGAATATCTCGCCTCAGCATAAATACCGAAAATCTGCTTTTCTTTAAGAGCCTGTCTCGCAACTCTCAACAAGCTGATATCTGCCGTGTACTTTCTTTTCGGAACAGTACCTGCAATACGCAGAAGATGTTCTCTTCCGATATAGTCGTCAACAGCAGCCGGATGAATAGCTCTGAAAGGAGCAATAGCAGCCATCATAACATAGAAATCGTAGAACGAGTTATGGTTACATAACATAATATACGGCGGTTTAAGGCCTTTCATTCTGATTTTTTCTATCTTTTCAAGATGATGTGCTCTTCTGACATTACAGTAAGCCCAAACAATAGGCAACATATAAGCTCTTGCCTTAACAACGGGTTTGTTTATATCAAATTTCTTGGTTTCAGGAGCGCCACCACGAACATATCTGCCGTATTCTTTCGACACTACACAAACACCTCCATTTTAATATCGGGACGATTATATCATAGGCACTTGCAATAAATCAACCCAAAATCAAAAATACTATGATTTTTACAAAAAACACAGCAAAAGGTAATTTTCTTTATATAAATTAAAACAAAACCCAAGGATATTTTTGCTTATCGGGTTCAGATGAAAAAGTCATCTCTGCTGAATTGTGAAAAAACGAGATTTTACTTGACCATAAAGCAACTGTACAACGGTTGTCTTTACTTCCATACTTTCCGTCACCAACCAAAGGCATTTTTCGGGAGGCAAACTGTACTCTGATCTGATGCGAACGTCCCGTATGCAGCAGTACACTTATCAAAGACACATTATCACCTTCGGCAAGTACATTGTACTCCAGGGCTGCTTTCTTTACCCCTTTGCGCATACGTTTTACGACGTAACTTTTATTCTTAGCTGAATCCTTAAAAAGTAAATCTTCAAGCATACCCTGCTTTACTTCAGGTCTACCGCACACAGCTGCAATATAATACTTTCTGAAACTTCCGTCAGTGATTTGCCGAGACAAAGAAGCGGCCGTTTTCGAATTCTTGGCAAAGACCATTGTACCACCTACTGCTGTATCAAGGCGATGCACCGGAAAGATCACGGACTCAGTCTGTTCCGTAAGGATTTTCACCATATCTTCAGCCTTGTCATTCTGTGACGGAATGCCAACAGGTTTCACACAGACCACTAAATCGTCATCTTCAAAAAGTATCTCAATCATCACTAACACACTCAGCAAGCTTCTCAGTTATCTTTTTAAGCTTGGTCATTTCCTTTAACAATGCAAGTATCTGCATTGTATTAGCTCCGTTTTTGATTTCTTCAGTTGCAGATGTGGCAAGCACTTTCAGGTCTTCAATACGGCATTTAAGTGCTTCCTTTTCATCTTCCGGCATACGGATATTTTTCTTTTTGTTTTTAAGAGCTGTATTAAGAACTTTCTCAATATCTGAAATTTCATCAGTAAGGTCAGATAACTCTTCAATACCTATTGCTCTTCCGTTTTCATCTCTTAAGATCATAAATTTCACCAACCTAAAAAACAAGCACAGAAACAAATCTGTGCTTGAAAATTACAATTAATTATTTCTGTTCCTGAAGGAACTTGAAGCTAAGAGCACCTACATCCTTACTGAGAGTTGCAACTGCATCATCAAGAGCTTCTCTGTTGTATACAATCGACGTAACCTCTTTACCCTCTGCATCAAGGTAAATGTATACCATATAAGCGCCCTTAAAATATCCGAGCTGATCTCTCATCATCTGCATAACGTCTACGGTTACACCGATATAAGCGGCAGCTTCTTCCTCCGTAAGGTAATCATCACTTAAAGATGACGAAGTTGCAACGCTTTGAGGAGCAACATTTTTTGAAGCATTTCTGCCTACAATCGCATATGTAAGGCAAAGTGCAGCAACACAGATAAGTGCTACTACAGAAGAAATAATAGTTTTAGTCATATCATTAGCCTTTCTTTCCGTATATTTTCTACTTCTTAACAAGTATACGATTATGATAACACATATCAGATCATATTTCAATTAGTTTTTGAAAATATTTGATACAGTATTATTCCCAATCCTTCCATACTTCAGGTTTATACCCTACTGTTGCTTTCTTTCCGTTTCGGACAATAGGAGTCCTGAACAACGACTGATTTTCAAGCAGTTTTTCTTCAGCAGCTTCCTTACTAGCCAGGTACTTTATAAAACAATCCTCATAAGCCTTTGATTTTTCATCTATGAGTTCGTCCATTCCTCCCACAGCGTTTTTGATATTGCGGTACTCCCCTTCACTCATTCCGTACTTCACAAGATCGACAAACTGATACTTGATTCGTCTTTCTTTGAAGTATCTTTCCGCTTTCTTTGTGTCAAAACATTTGGCTTTTCCGTAAATCTGTATATTCATAACAATCACCCTGAAAATTTATTCTTGATAATTATACTTTAAAATGCTAATATTGTAAAGGGTGATTTAATTTGTTTATCAGCTGTCCCGAATACATTAACACAGCTTTCAGACTGCTTGAAAAAAGCGGTTTTAAAGCCTATGCCGTCGGAGGGTGTGTGCGTGATTCTTTGCTCGGCAAAGTACCTGATGACTGGGATATGACAACGTCATCCACACCTGAAGAAACCATGAAGGTATTCGAAGATTTCCGTGTAATACCTACAGGCATTAAGCACGGTACCGTTACAGTTATAATTGACGGTAGTCATATTGAAATTACCACTATGCGCATAGACGGAGAATATCACGATAACAGGCGTCCGGATGAAGTTGAGTTCACATCTGATATAGAAAAGGACCTCAGCCGACGTGACTTCACGGTAAATGCTATGGCATATAACCATACCGACGGTCTGATTGATATTTTCGGCGGACAGACAGATCTTAAGAAGGGAATTATCCGTTGTGTAGGTAATCCTGACAAAAGATTTAACGAAGACGCTCTGAGAATAATCCGTGCTTTACGTTTTGCCTGTGTGCTTGATTTTGAAATCGCAAAAGAAACTTCTGAAAGCATACTCAAAAATGTCGGATTAATAAACAACGTAGCTAACGAACGTATCCGCGTTGAACTTCTCAAGTTGCTTCAGGGAACAGCGACAGAAAAAATCATTGACGATTACAAAGAGGTTATTTTTACAATAATACCTGAATTGCGCTGTCTTGACGGTTTCCCGCAAAACACACCTTACCATATATACGATGTATGGACACACACTGTCAAAGTCGTCTCAAACGTGCGTAATACACCTGAACTCCGTGTAGCCGCTCTGCTTCACGATATCGGCAAACCCGAATGTTTCACCACAGACAGCAACGGGGTCGCTCACTTCAAAGGCCATCCCGTATCAAGTGCTGAAACAGCCGTTAAAATACTGAAAAACCTTCGCTTTTCAAATGAATTCATCCGCACGGTTTATGATATCATTTTTCTTCACGATATGTACCCTGACAGAAATAAGACAACGGTTGCAAAATATTGTTCAAAGTACTCCCCCGATACACTTAAGCTGACACTTGATCTTATGCGAGGTGATACGGCCGGTAAAAACCCTGCTTTCCAGAAAGATCAATATGCTTTATACGATCTCGCAGAAAAACAAATCGATGAAATCATCGAATCAGGGCTTTGTCTGCGGCTGTCCGAACTCAGTATCAATGGTGAAGATATGTACTCAATCGGATTCAGAGGAAAAGAAATCGGCAATGTACTCAATTCCCTGCTGACAATGGTTATCGAAGAAAAAATACCTAACGAAAAGGACATTTTACTCAGTACTGCAATTAAGTTAAAAAATAATTAAAAAAGTTTTAAAAAAGGCTTGACAACCCGAAAGGTTTTTGATATAATTTCACTCGTTCGCTGAGGACAAAAACCGAATATGCGAGAGTGGCGGAATCGGCAGACGCGCACGTTTGAGGGGCGTGTGGTAATCCCGTACGGGTTCAAGTCCCGTCTCTCGCACCATATTGAGTATTCATAAGGGATTTGACCTGTGAATACTCAATTTTTTATATCAAAGTATTTAACCCACTATGACACTTTCAGTTTTATCAACTGCAAAGATGTCAAGTGGGTTTAGTAATCATCAAAACAACTTGATTTTAATTTTTTATATGAGTATAATACATTCAAGGGGTGATATTATGCTTAAATTTAGAAAAGGATGTACGGTTCCATTTCCTGAAAAAATTCACGAAGAATATGAAGTTAACGACAACTGTATAATTGCAAATATAGATGCTGATAAAATAGAAAATTTGCTGTTAGATTTTATAAGAATGCATACAGAACCCCTGTTTTTCATCTTAGAAATTCCTTCAAAATTAGAGGATGAAAACATAGTAAAGCCTTGCTGGGTTGAAGGCTTACATAAAGATGTTTACTATATTGATGGTTGTACACAAGAACAAGCTCTTGTTATTGTGGAGCAGATTGGCGAGCTTCTTATAAATGACGGATTGTCTTCTTTTGGTTTTGGTTGTCATATTTCACATGATGAAATAATGGTTGGCAAATATAATGTTATCACTATTTATTCGCAAAATATAGATAGTTATAATGTACTTTTAGAAAAGAATGAATTGAAGCGTGTTAATAATCTTATAACCGCTTGGGATACTTTTGCTCATGATGCCCCCGGAGAAACAGAAAGAATCGTAACTAATGGAAAAAATGTTTTTGATATACCGGAAATGTTTGCAGATTGGGGCATATATCTTGCCGAACAAAGAGAAGATTAATTTTAAATCCCTTATGAACACTCGTACCATAAAAAAGTCTCTTTGGTCTACTGACAAAAGAGACTTTTTTGTTGATTTTTGAATAATCATTGTGAAAGAAGATGCATTATGTCCAAAATAAAATTATTAGATTTAAAAAATTATTATAGCGTAGATTCATGCGGTAGATACGAGCACGTTTCTGATTGCATATTATGGTTTGTCAACGATTGTGAATATGCAGTGTCTTGTGGGATAGAGTGGAATGCAGGCGGCAGATCCGACAGCATTGGTGGCACGTTTACTCTTTGCTCTGTGGACGATGTTAAGCAATATGGTATATGCTATCTTTACAATAAACTTAATGAATTGAAAATCGGAACAAATACGCAATTCTTAATGTCAAAAGAAGCTTTTTTAAATTTGTTTTATCAACTTCAAGAGAGTTTATTCTGATGACAAATCAGAACTTTCTCGCACCAACTAAAAGACACCATATGGTGTCTTTTTTTGTTGATCAGGAACTGATAATCCTTATTGAACAAGTCCGTAGTTTCTGAGACTATCCTCTATTACTATTTTATTTGTTTCACTTGTATCGTTCAGAGGCAGACGGTAAACACCGCTGTCAAGACCCATTAACTGCATCGCATACTTCACGGGGATCGGATTCACATCACAGAAAAGTACATTTGCAAGGTCGAGCAGTTCAGTCTGCATCGAAACAGTTTCTGCTGTTTTACCTTCAAGAGCAAGTGAAGCCAATTTATGCATCCTGTCAGGTGTGATATTGGCAAGGACTGAAACAACGCCCTTAGCTCCCATTGCCATAAATGCAGCAGTCTGGTCATCATTTCCGCAGTAAATATCGAGCTCATCACCGCAAAGCTTTATCGTTTTCATCAGCGAAGAGATGTTTCCGTTAGCTTCTTTGGTCGCAACAACATTTCTGATTTTACTCAGCTCTTTGTATGTTTCTGGTAAAATATCCACACCTGTTCGTGCAGGTACATTATAAACAATTATCGGAAGGTCTGTGCGGTGTGATATAAATTCATAATGTTCTATAAGTCCTGATTGGGAGCATTTATTATAATACGGAGTAACTATCAGCAATGCATCAGCTCCCGCAATTTCAGCATAATGTGAACGTCTTACTGCATTTTCAGTTGAGTTACTGCCTGTACCTGCAATTACGGGAACTCTTTTTTCTACGTATTTCACAACCGATTTTATTACTTGTCGATGTTCTCGCACACTAAGCACAGAGCTTTCCCCTGTAGTACCACATACAACTATAGCATCTGTACCGTTTTCAATCTGAAAATCTATCTGATTTTTTAACATCCTGTAATCTACCCTACCGTCGGCATCAAACGGTGTTATGACAGCACACGCCGAGCCTGTGAATACAGTTTGTTTCAAATCTATCATACTCCTGTAAAAAAATGAAGCCGTACCGAGGCTTAAACTTCGATACGGCTTTAAACGTTATGAAAATTTTATCAGTCCATGTAACCCTTAGCAGCAAGAAGCTCAGCAAGAAGAACTGCACCGCCTGCAGCACCGCGGAGAGTGTTGTGTGAAAGACATACAAACTTGTAGTCGTACTGTGTATCTTCACGAAGTCTGCCGATGCTTACAGCCATACCACCTTCAAGGTCACGCTGAAGCTTTGTCTGAGGCATATTATCTTCAACAAAGTAGTTGAGGAACTGTTTCGGAGCGCTCGGAAGTGAAAGTTCCTGAGGAATGCCTTTGAAGTTTTCCCAGACGCTGAGAATTTCTTCCTTTGAAGGAACCTTATCAGCAAATTTCATGAATACTGCACCGAGATGACCGTTTGAAACGGGAACACGGATGCACTGAGCTGTGAAGTGAGGCTCAACAGCATTAACGATAGCGTCGCCTTCAACCTTACCCCAGATCTTAAGCGGCTCCTGCTCGCTCTTCTCCTCTTCACCACCGATGAAAGGAATAACGTTATCGATCATTTCAGGCCATGTTTCAAAAGTCTTACCTGCACCTGAAATAGCCTGGTATGTGCAGACGAGAACGTCTTCTACCTTATAACCTGCCTTATCAAGAGGATAAACAGCAGGAACATAGCTCTGAAGTGAGCAGTTTGACTTAACAGCGATAAAACCGCGGTTTGTGCCGAGACGCTTTTTCTGTGAAGCGATAACTTCGATGTGATCAGCGTTAAGCTCAGGCACTACCATCGGAACGTCAGGAGTACCTCTGTGTGCACTGTTGTTTGAAACAACGGGACACTCAGCCTTAGCATATCTCTCTTCAAGAGCCTTGATTTCATCCTTCTTCATATCAACTGCACAGAATACGAAATCAACAAGCTTTGCTATCTTCTCGACGTCAGCAGTAGCATCGTAAACAACGAGGTCTGCCATACTCTCCGGCATCGGAGTATCCATACACCAACGACTGCCTACTGCTTCCTTATATGTCTTACCTGCTGAACGCGGGCTTGCAGCAACGAGTACAACTTCAAACCAAGGATGGTTTTCAAGAAGTGATGCAAATCTCTGGCCTACCATACCTGTAGCACCGATAATACCAACTTTGTAAGTTTTCATACTAAATCACCTGTAAATAAAAATTAAAAATGTATTGCGTATTCAGATTTTATGTAATATAATACAAATACGAACACGAATATTTGGTGAATATGATACCATTATAAATATTTAAAGTCAATACCAATGTTCAGGAAACATTAAAAATTTTGAGGTTTTATGATGAAAAAAAGCGATTTTTTTTACGATTTGCCTGAGAATCTCATAGCTCAGCACCCTATTGAACCCAGAGACGCTTCACGTCTGCTCGTTCTTGATAAGAAAAACGGCGATATCGAGCATAAGCATTTCTATGATATTCTCGATTATCTTCACGAAGGTGACTGTCTTATCCTTAATAATACGAGAGTTCTCCCTGCACGTATGTACGGAGTCAAGGTCGGTACAGGAGCTGTTGTGGAGTTTCTGCTTCTGAATCAGCACGATGCACACGAATGGGAGGTACTCGCAGGTCCCGGCAAAAAAGCGAGAGAAGGCTCGGAATTTATATTCGGTGACGGTCTTATGAAAGCTACTGTACTCTCAGTTATGGAAAACGGTAACCGCGTCGTAAGATTTGACTATGAGGGAAATTTCTATAATGTAATAGATGAAATCGGAGAAATGCCGCTTCCGCATTACATCAAAGAACGTCTTGAGGACAGCGAAAGATATCAGACTGTTTATTCCAAAGAACTCGGTTCTGCCGCTGCACCTACAGCAGGTCTTCATTTTACTTCTGAAATTCTTGAAAAGATCAAAGCAAAAGGAATCGAAGTCGGATTTGTGACGCTTCACGTCGGAATAGGTACATTCAGACCTGTAAAGACAGAAAATATCGAAGAGCATCAGATGCATTCTGAGCATTATTCTATTCCTGCTGAAACTGCAGAAATCATCAGCCGTACAAAGAAAAACGGCGGACGTGTTATCGCAGTAGGCACAACCTGTTGCAGAACACTTGAGTCTGTATGTCAGGCTAAGGGTGAAGTATGCGAGTACGATGACTGGACAAGCATCTTCATCTATCCCGGATACAAATTCAGGTGTATTGATGCCCTTCTTACCAACTTTCATCTGCCCGAAAGCACTCTGATCATGCTTGTAAGTGCTTTCTGTGGTTATGAAAACACAATGAATGCATACAAAACAGCCGTTGAAGAAAAATACAGATTTTTCAGCTTCGGTGATGCAATGTTCATCGCAAATAAATAAGGAGAAACACCATGGCTTCTTTTAAAGTAATAAAACAACAAGGTAAAGCAAGATTAGGTGAATTTACGACGGTGCACGGCACTGTTAAAACTCCCGCTTTTCAGAATGTTGCCACCTGCGGTGCAATAAAAGGTGCACTCGATGCCTATGACCTGAGGGACGTCGGAGCACAGGTACAGCTTTGCAACACCTACCATCTGCACGTAAGACCAGGAGACGAACTCGTAAAAGAGCTCGGCGGTATACATAAATTTACCGGTTGGGACGGTCCTATCCTTACCGACAGCGGCGGATTTCAGGTCTTTTCACTTGCCAAGCTCCGTCAGATTCAGGAGGAAGGTGTAACATTTGCCTCACATATTGACGGCAGACGTATCTTTATGGGTCCTGAGGAGAGCATGCGCATTCAGTCAAACCTCGGTTCGACTATCGCTATGGCTTTTGACGAGTGTGTAGCCAACCCTTCCACATATGAATATTCTAAAAACTCTTGCGAAAGAACAACACGCTGGCTCATCCGTTGCAAAGAAGAAATGGAAAGACTCAACTCTCTTCACGATACGATAAACAAGGATCAGCTTCTTTTCGGTATAAACCAGGGTTGTGTCTATGATGAACTGCGAATCGAACATATGCAGAAAATAGCAGAACTTGATCTCGACGGTTATGCTATCGGCGGACTTGCAGTCGGTGAGCCTAAAGAGGATATGTACAGAATCATCTCTGCCGTTGAGCCTTATGCGCCAAAGGATAAAATCAGGTACCTGATGGGCGTAGGCACTCCCGGCAATATTATAGAAGCGGTAAGCCGCGGCGTCGACCTTTTTGACTGTGTAATGCCAAGCCGTAATGCACGTCACGGACATCTCTTCACAATGAACGGAATAATCAATATAAATAACGCCAAATATATGAAGGATGACACACCGATAGATCCTGAGTGTGACTGTCCCACCTGTCGCAGACATTCAAAAGCATATATCCGTCATCTTTTCAAAGCAAAGGAAATGCTTGCAATGCGACTTTGCGTGGCACACAATCTCTACTTCTATAATACGCTTATGGAGAAAATACGTTCCGCTCTTGAAGAAGGAACTTTTGATGAATTCAAAGAGAAATACGTGGACTTATTGGATACAAGAATTTAGAATGTCGAAAATCCGATAAATTTCACTTGCAAAATAATACAAAGTACTGTATAATACTGATATTATGTTTTTTGGAGGAAGTTTTATGAACTTTTTAGCAGCATCAGGCGGCGGACTTGCAGGTCTTTTCGGAGGCGGCAGCGGTGCAGGCAGTCCTATGTCTATTATTATGATCGTTGGTATGGTCGCACTTATGTACTTCATGATGATCAGACCGCAGAAGAAAAAGCAGAAGGAAGAGCAGGCAATGCGTGACAACCTTCAGATCGGTGATGAAATCACTACAATCGGCGGTATCATCGGTAAGATCGTTACAATCAAAGAGGATTCTCTCATCATTGAAACAGGTGCTGACAGAAACCACATGAAGATCACACGCTGGGCTATCAGCCAGAACAACACAGCTAACGAAAAGCTTCAGGAAGAAAGAGCAGCAGCTAAAGAAGCAGCAGAGAAAGAAAAGGCTGCACGAATGGAAGCTAAGGGCAAGTCAGACAAAAAGAAGAAAAAAGAAAAGTTTTAATTTTTTACAACCTGCTTTACGGCAGGTTGTTTTTTTATAAATTACATATAAAAACAGTATACATATCCGTACTCTATATTGAAAAAACCACAGCGTTATGATAAAATTTATTAAACTGATTTAACGGAGATTTATTTATGAAAACATTTCTTTTTCAAGGAGATTCAATAACTGACGCCAACAGAGTCGATGAAAATGAAGATAACTTCGGTCTCGGTTGCGGATATGCGTTATTACTCGCTTCAGATTTTTTAAAAAACAGAAAAGGCGAATTCAGGTTCATAAACCGCGGTAATAGCGGTGATCGCATCACCGACGTTTATGTTCGTATCAAAGAGGATATAATCAACCTCAAGCCTGATTATATGTCCATACTTATCGGCGTGAATGACGTTTCTCACGAATTGACACAGAACTGCGGAGTAAGTCCTGAAAAATTTGAAAAAATTTATTCGATGCTGATTGAAGAAGTTATGCAAGAGTTGCCTGAAATTAAGATTTTCATCTTAGAACCGTTTGTTATGAAAGGAATTCACACCGAAGCAAGATGGGATGAATTCAGCTGTGAAGTTCAAAAAATGGCAAAAGCTTCAGAAAACGTTGCTGCAAAATTCAACCTTGAGTTCATTACACTCCAGGATAAATTTGACGCAGCTGCAGCTGACGGCAATCACCGTTACTGGAGTGTTGACGGAATTCATCCGACCGCTGCAGGACATCAGATCATTAAAGAAGAGCTTGCAAAGACGATTATTAAAACTATCAATCCGTGAGGTTATTTTATGAAAAATAAATCATCTTTAGTTTTCACAGGTGACATAGGTTTTGACAGATATATGTATAAAAAATGGGAAGATGACGAGCTTATTTCCGGGGAAATATTGGAGTTTCTTCACAGCGCAGATCACGTTATAGCCAACGTCGAAGGTCCTGTTGCGCCCGTTGAACAGAACACTACAAAGGACGGAGTGCAGCAGCTTCTTCATACAATCGATCCTGCTGCTGTTAAAGTGCTTAACAATATGCACGCTGACATCTGGAACATCTGCAACAACCATATAATGGATGCTAAGGAATACGGTATCGGAAAAACTCTCGAAATCGCAAAAGAAAATAACGTGCAGACAATCGGCGCCGGAATGAACATTGACGAAGCAAGAAGACCGGTCATCCTTGATGAGGCAGGCGGTATCGGGATGTTCGGCGTAGGTTATCAGCGAGCCTGCAGAAAGGCAGATGTTGACAAACCCGGTTGTTACAGCTGGAGCGATCTTGATTTTATTCAGGAAACCATAAACGAGATCAAATCGAAATGCCGATGGTGCGTTGTTGTTGCACACGCAGGTGAAGAATTCACACCACTTCCCTCTCCGTATACCCGTGAAAGATACCATAAATACCTTGAAATGGGTGCCGACATCGTTGTTTCACACCATCCTCACGTGCCGATGAATTATGAAACAGTCGGAGACAAAGTAATTTTTTACTCATTAGGTAATTTTATTTTTGATACTGACTATCAGCGTTCTCAGTTCAATACCGAACTCGGTTTGCTTGTAAAGATCAACTTCACTGAAAATAATTTCACTTGGGAGCCTATGGGTCTGGAAATCGAACGTGGTCCTGAGCATATCATCAAGGCTGAGCTTCCTCGAATTTTTGTTGATGTGCAGGAGGACGAATACAAGCTCCTTGCTCCCCTTTCAGCTAAGGTTCTCGTTGCCGCAACAAAAAGGCAGATGACTTATCTCAACC
>JAZRNG010000035.1:0-40328 GCA_045648065.1 Acutalibacteraceae bacterium
GTTGGCACATCGAATGCACCGCAATGGTATGCAGATATCTCGGTGAAAGCATTGATATCCATTGTGGTGGTCAGGACCTTATTTTCCCTCACCACGAAAATGAAATCGCTCAGAGCGAATGCTTCACAGGTAAACCCTTTGCAAAATATTGGATGCATAACGGCTACATCAATGTTGATAACGTAAAGATGTCAAAGTCACTCGGCAACTTCTTCACAGTGCGTGACGTTGCAGAAGCCTACGGCTACGAGCCTATCAGATATCTTATGATTTCTTCTCATTACAGAAGCCCCATTAACTACAGCACAGATGTTATCGAACAGTGCAAGGCTTCACTCACAAGACTTTACACTTGCCGTGACAACCTTGATTTTGCACTTTCAAACGCTGTTGACGGTGACGTAAGCGAAGAAATCACAGCAATGCTTGAGAAACGTCGCGAACAGTTTATCGCAGCACTCAGTGACGACCTCAACACAGCAGATGCAATTTCAGCTGTTTTTGAGCTTGTGCGTGACATCAACTCAAAGGTAATCACAGATGCTCCCGTCAAGGATAACTGCGAAGCTTCTGCAAAACTCTTCGACGAGCTTTGCGGTGTTCTCGGTCTTGTTTATGACAGAAAGAAGGAAGACCTTGACAGCGAGGTTGAGGCTCTCATCGCACAGCGTACAGAGGCAAGAAAGAGTAAAAACTGGGCAGAGGCAGACAGAATCCGTGACGAGCTTAAAGCTATGGGCATCGTCCTTGAAGATACAGCCCAGGGTGTTAAGTGGCACAGAGAATAAAATCAACGGGAGTTGCTTACTGCAACTCCCGTTTTTTATTTGGTTTGACAAATTCGGGTTTGTCGGGGTGATTTTTGCACAGTTTTAAATAGTGCGTCCGCCTCCCTTGCCTAAAGGGAGGTGGATTTTGCGAAGCAAAAGACGGAGGGATACTTTTAGAAAAACATTTAAATATCGTTGTTTTCTTTAAAAATATCCCCCAGTCCGTTGAATTAAGCAGAATTTTTGCGGACGACCGATGGTCGCCCCTACGATATTAATTGAATATTCTACCCTACAAACCCGAATTTGTCAGGATATTTAAAAACCAAAAGGTTATACTCAAATGTTTTTTGCAATCACCTACACAAACCACAAGATATTGTTATTTTTTATCTGAAATTAGGTTTACAACCTATATTTTTAGGGTTTTACTGTTGAAATCGGTTGATATTTATGTTACAATCCTTCTAAATAATATTGGAGAGGTGTGCTCTTATGAAAAAAACAAAAGGTTTTTTTGCGGAATTTAAAAAATTCATTTTAAGAGGTAATGTTATCGATCTTGCAGTCGGTGTTATCGTCGGTGCTGCTTTCCAGGCAATCGTTAAATCTTTGGTTGACGATATTGTTATGCCCGTAATAAGTCTTATCACTAAAGGCGTTGACTTCACAAGTAAATTCATCGCTCTTGACGGTGGTGAATACGCTAATCTTAAGGCAGCTGAGGAAGCCGGTGCTGCTGTCATTACATACGGTAACTTTATCAGTGCTGTTCTCAACTTCCTTATCATGTCTTTCGTAATTTTCTGCTTTATCAAGCTCATCAATGTAATTACTGAAAAGGCACTCAAGAAAAAGGACGAGCCCGAAGCAGCTCCCACTACAAAGAAATGCCCGTACTGCTGTACTGAAATCGACATCAAAGCTGTTAAGTGTCCTCACTGTACATCAGACATCAAAGAATAAATCTTTCCAGCAGGAGATGTTTTCTTGGAAAAAGAAATTATACTCAAACGTGCTGTGGTCGGAGGCTTTGACCGTGCACAAGTGATGGATTGCATCGCTGACCTTCAGGAAAAGGCAAAGAATGCAAAAGACGAAGCTGAAAAACTTAAAACTCTTCAGGCCACTCTTACAGAACTTGAAAAGGTGCTCAATGACAAAAACGCTGAGATAGAAACTCTTTCGGCAAGTGTAGCTGAAATGGAAGATAAAGTCCGCGTTTCTAAGGTTTCCGCACAGCTTATGAAAGAATCAGTCGACTACGCTGACCGTTATGTCGAAAGTGCAAAAATTCTTGCACAGGATATAACAGAAAAAACTTCCTTCAGAGTAAAGGAAGCTAAAGAAAAGATCGACTCTATCCTTTCGGAAATTACCGGATTATCCGACGGTATCCGTACTCTGTATACAGACCTTGCAGATCTCAGATCCGAATATGACTCATTCCGGGAGGTTTACTCCCCTGCTTTGTCCGAAAATTACCTAGCTGAGGATGAAACAACAGTCGTCGGTGATGAATCGCAGGTGTGTTCACCTTCAGCGGTGCAGACTGAACCTTCTGCTCCGCTGAAGGATGAAAAAGATACGTTCGAACTCATCCGCAAGGCTAAAGAAAAATATCTTAATATGGTATAACAAAAGACTGCTCATAGTTGAGCAGTCTTTTTTCAGTTATGATAATATATTCTGTTTGTTACAAAAGTCGTGATACCTTCATTTACCCATTTCAGCATCGTTTCAGGAGTATCAACAGTCCAACACGCGAGTTCAATTCCGTTTTTCTTAAGCTCGTCAATTTTTTCAGGCGTATTCGATTTGTGGTTGCCGTTGAAACTTACACCCATATTTTCAGCGTCGATGCATTTCTGCATTTCGTCATCAGTCAGCTTTGATACGAGCTTGAAAATTTTGACTTCTTTGTTTCTTTCCCTTACAAGTTCAAGTGGCTCACGGTCAAATGAGATGATCGAACAGCTTTTCGTGAAACCGTACTTTTCCACGAGCTCCAGAAGCTTTGTGATACCGTCCTTTGTGTAATCCTTGATCTCAATCATCGGAATCACATTGTACTCCATACAAGTCCTCAGAGCCTGTTCAAGAGTAGGCACTTTCAGGTCATCGTACTCACCTGCATTAGCACCTCTCACCACATTACAAGCCACAAGATCATAATAGGTATATGATGAAACCTTACCTTTTTTATCACATACACTCTTGATATTCTCGTCGTGCATAAGCACCCAGACACCGTCCTTTGTCTGACGGATGTCTATTTCTACGTAATCAAATCCATACTCTGCCGCTTTCTGAATAGCAGGAAGTGTATTTTCAGGAGCCTGAGCCGAATAGCCTCTGTGCGCAACGAGAGTAATTCTGTCTCTGTCCTTTTCAGCAGTAAGTATTTCAGTAAGCTGAAGCGGTGTTTTGGGTTCAAAACGCTCTTTAGCACTGATTGCCGTAGAAACAATCGGATACGCAACCAACAGCAAAGCCGCAATAACCATAAGTGCAATCGGCCACTTTTTTCTGTACAGAATACGCAGTTTGCGTTTTATTTGTTCTTTTTTCATAAACACCTCACCCCATAATCGGAATTTCAAGTAATGCGAAATTAAAACAGTTAACAATAAGCATAATCACAGCGATAATAATCGCGGTGTTATACACATAAATATTTTTCTTGCTTTTTCCGTCGGAGATAAGTACCCCACTCGCAAAAAGAGTAAGTACATCCGTGAAAAAGAAAACTCTCTGTCCTGATGCATACACAGACGAGCTGAATCCAAGCACAACTGCACTCATCACAGCAGCCACTGCAAGAAGTGACACCGTTATTCCAAGCTTTCTGTTTTTAATTATGATCAGTACAAGCATAGCCGCAAACATCATAAGCAACATAAAGCAAAGTATGATCACCGCAATATCAAAAGCTCCGTAGTCTCCTTTGCGGAAAATTTCTTCAAAACCTTTATCAGGTACTTTGTGACAAACGATGATGTAAGCTGCATTGACACCTGCACAAACCACAGCAAGAAAAGCAAGAAAAACCTTTGCAAAAATCTTCACTTTTTTCTTGTCATACATGGCTGACACCGTAAGAAACAGCAGTACTGCAAAAATACCCGTTACTATTACGGACATAAAGAATGAGTAGCCGAAATAATTTGTAATACCGCAAAGTAGTTTTTCAAAGACGTTCATTTCGCTAAACCGACTGAAGGAACCACCCTCCATCGCTATTCTTCCTGTCATTCCGGGTGAAGTAAAAAGCCATACCGTTCCCGAAACCGATGTGATTAATGAGATAATATGATAAATTTTCAGCTTATGTTTGAGTAAAAGTGCAACGATCAGCACAACCAAAAAAGTTACCGTCAGCGCAGCTGTCTGCTCCTGTGAACAAGCGAGAAATGATGCTATAACGGAGATAACATTCAGAGCGATCCTGTTATGCTTTACTTCAAAAAACTCAAACACCAACGGAGCGACCGTCATTAAAAACGCAGTAAAAGGAAACAGGAAAGTAAAGCTTCCTGCAAACCAGAACGCTCCGGGATTCAATGAACCTATAAACACGAGAAACGGAACACAACAACAGAAGATATTTTTCTGCAACTGTGTAAGAACTCCTGAAAATGCAGAACACATTTTTTCTGCAAACCATATCATATATGTGAATGCTCCTGCGGCTAGAAGTTTCCAAAAAGCAGGATTGAGTTTAAGAAAAGACATCATCATAAACTCACTGACAGTTCGTCCCGAAAGTGTCAGATATCGTTCTTTCAACCACTCAAAAATATTGAAGCTATCTTCGTTGAGTATTCCTAAAAAATGTCCGTCATCAGTTTTGATTATAAGATGTGTAAAGAAAAGGTAAAAGAACAATACGATAACAGAAAATGCTATTAAAGGATATTTTTCTTTCTTTTTCATCGGGATTCGCCTCCCGTAGCTATTATATACGGCTCTTCTGCCGAACCGTTTCCGCCGCATACCGTAACTTTATTGCTCCTGAGATAAAATGCAGGGCATACTCCCACAAGCGGGTCCGACATCAATGTTTTATAGAAATCACCGCTCTGAGTTACCGCAGTTACGCTTGAAGAGTTTGTGTTGATTCCGCTGCTCGTCCAATACCAACAGTTTCTTCGGATCACCAATTTATCTGAGTCACAGTTTCTGACAGCTTCTGCTGTCGGAGCTTTCACTCTTTCCCCCGGAGAGAACTGTTCCAACTGTTGCTTTGAGAGAATGAACATCTTTTCTGTGCTGTGATCGTCATAAATCAAATCTTTATCCGATGAAGAAAAATTCGTATCACACAGAAAACCGTTTTCCGCTTCATCATTCAGCCAGTCCCGAAGTTCACTTGTCTTCCAGTCGGCAGACTCATCGTCATAGTTTCTGAAGCAAACAGCGTTATCAGACCAAGCGAGAGTCTTTTCCTTACAGTCAATAATCTCCCATGCAATAGGGTCACCGTAACACTTGCCCAAAATAAAATGATCCCCTTTTTTAAGTTGAACCTCTTTTGCTGACAAGTCGCTTTCAACACTGAGATTACGAGGATACATAAGTGTATAAATTTCCGCCTTGTATCGCGGAAGAATCAACGATACAAGGCAAAATAAAACAGCAAAAACAGATATAATGGTAATAATCGCTTTTTTCAATGCAATCACCTGTTTTTTTATTCAGATATTAACAGACATCAGCCATTAAGAGCTTTGAAACTATCCTTATTGTTCTTATAAAGCATTTTGAAAACTTCGTAGTTCTTATCATAAACTGCTCTGTTAGCTTTGTTGGGCTTGAACGTCTTGACAGCAGGAACAAAATCCTTTACCTTTGCAACATTTTCAATAACGCCAAGACCGATAGCTACCATAGCCGCAGCACCGACAGCACCGATGTCCTGAGGACGGTTAACTGTTTCGACTGTCTTACCCGTGATATCTGCAAGAATCTGACAGGTAACGTCTGAAAGTGCACCGCCGCCGACAAAGCGGATAGTGTCTGATGTCTTGATCTTCTTGTTCTGAGCTTCAAGCATCCAGTTGAGATGGAAGCAGACACCTTCTATAACGGCACGAAGCATCTGCGACTTGCCTGTGTCGATGCTTATATTAAAGAACATACCTGCAGCATTCGGATCTTCAAACGGGCAACGGTTGCCGTGAAGCCACGGTGTAAAGATAACGCCACCCGCACCTGCAGGAACTTCGTTGATAACCTTTGTCATATATTCATAAAGGCTTGTGTACTCTGTTTCGGGATCTTCCGCAACGTCAAGCTTCTCCTTGAAAATACCGATCTCGTCAAGGCAAAGGTGGTCACGTACCCATTCGAGACACTTACCTGCTGTTTCAAGCTCGGCAAAGTAGTTGTATGTATCCGGGTCTGCACCTACGATAGCTGCAATCATTGCTGATGTATCAACGAGCTGCTTTTCGACAACTGTACCTACCCAGCCTGAAGTACCCTGATAGATGTGTGTGTCACCAAGAGCGCCGCTACCTGCACCTACACCGATAAGTGAAGCGTCACCGCCGCCACCGAATACCGGTGTACCTTCAGCAAGTCCGAGCTGTTCAGCTGCCTTTGCAGTTACCTTACCTACGATATCTGTCGACTTGACGATATCAGGAAGATGATCCATATTGACATCAAAAATACCTGCAACACTCTTGCTCCAGCACTCTTTACCCTTTCTCGTATCATAGAGAAGAGTTGCGAATGCAGAGTCTTTCGTCATAGCAAAGACATCCGTACAGCGTGTGATAAGGAAATCCTTTACATCGAGCCACTTGTATGTCTTTTTATAATTTTCAGGTTCATTTGCTTCGACCCATTTATATTTATAAACAGGGTCCTTAACACTACAAGCAACAGCGCCCGTCGCAATGAGCGACTTGAGAAGCGGCACGATATTTGCACCTGCGATCTGGATACCGTATGCCATATATTTTTTAAGCTCTTCCTTCGCACGCTGGTCCATATAACTCATAGCTCTGCGGACAGGGTTACCTTCTTTATCTACAAGCACAAGACCCTGAGCCTGTGAGCAGAAGGAAATACCTGCAATCTGTGAAGGCTTGATATCTGTTTTAGTAAAAAGCTCCTTCGTAGTGGTGCACATAGCACCCCACCACTCTTCGGGATCCTGCTCGGCTCCGCCGTTTCCGACCATATAAAGATTATATGCACCGTATGCATTTGCAACAGGTTTGATCGTCTTGTCAATCTCGAAAAGACAGGTCTTCATGCCGGTAGTTCCGACATCATATGCGATAACATAAATAGCCATTATTAAACCCCCAAAAAACTTATCGGAACAAGTCCGATATATCATCTTATACATTCTAACACAAAAATACAAAAATTTGTAAATATTTTTAAAAAAAATATAAAAAATCGTTTAATTTTTTTATTATTTATGTTATACTCTACATTGGGTATAAAGCAAATTGCATTATATTGCAAAAATTACATACATCGGAGGAATTAAAATGGCTAACAATTTCGCTATTACCAAGTATCTTGATGCTGATGCTGTTACAAAACAGCTCGATACACTCATCAAAAAGCCTATCTACAGCGTTAAACCCGAAGCACTTAAGAAATATGAAGAAGAGTACTTTGCTAAAAAGTGCGTAAAGTCAAAGGAAATGATTGACGTTGCTAAGGGTCGTATCCCCGGCGGTGTTCAGCACAACCTTGCTTTCAACTATCCGTTCCCCCTCGTTTTCACTAAGGCTTCAGGTAACAAGCTTTACGACATCGACGGTAACGAATACTATGACTTCCTTCAGGCAGGCGGTCCGACAATCGTCGGCTCTAACCCTGAAAATGTTCGCAATAAGGTAATTGAGCTTCTTAACGACTGCGGTCCTTCAACAGGTCTTTTCCACGAGTATGAGTACAAACTCGCAAACAAGATCGCTGAGTGCGTTCCTTCAGTTGAAATGTTCCGTATGCTCGGTTCAGGTACTGAGGCTTGTATGTGTGCTGTTCGTGTTGCACGTCTTGCAACAGGTAAGAAAAACATCCTTAAAATGGGTGGTGCATACCACGGTTGGTCAGATCAGATGGCTTACGGTATGAGAGTTCCCGGAACAAAGAATCTTCAGTCACCCGGTGTTCCGATGTTTGTATTCAAGCATACAGATGAATTCTTCCCGAATGATCTTGAAGACCTTGAGAAGAAACTCAAGAGAAATCAGTTAAACGGCGGTACTGCAGCAGTATTCCTTGAGCCTGTAGGTCCTGAAAGCGGCACACGTCCGGTCAGCAAGGCATTCGTCAAGGGTGTTGAAAAGCTTTGCCGTAAGTACGGTTCACTCCTCGTATTCGATGAGGTTGTTACAGGTTTCCGTATCGGTGTTTCAGGTGCTCAGGGTTACTTCGGCGTAGATCCCGACCTCACAATCTTCGGTAAGATCATCGCAGGTGGCTATCCGGGTGCAGGCGGTATCGGCGGTCATAAGGACGTTATGGCTCACCTCGGTGCAGGTCTTGACGGTTCAGGTAAGAAAGTTAAGAAGGCAATGTGTGGCGGTACAATGGCTGCTACTCCGATCTCTTGCGTTGCAGGTTACTACACACTCTGTGAAATCGAAGAGACAAAGGCTTGTGAAAAAGCAGGACTTATGGGTGACAGACTTATCAAGGGTCTCCAGAAGTCAATCGAGAAACACAACCTTCCCTTCGTAGCATTCAACCAGGGTTCAATCTGTCACCTCGATACAGTAGGTACAATGCACTACTCAATCGACTGGTCAAAGCCGTGGCAGATCCCCGAAGTGCTCAAGCAGACAAGTGCTCGTAAGAAGGAAATGGAGCATATGGGTGCTGCTTACATGGCAGAAGGTATGGTTACACTTGCAGGTAGCCGTCTTTACACAAGTGCTGCTTACACAGAAGCAGACATCGACGATGCAATCGCACGTTTCGACAGAGTATTCGACAACTGCGGCAGAATCGGCTAATCATTAATTAGGAGAATAAAAAATGGCTTATAATATTCAGGAAGCAAAAGAGCTGGTTGTAGAAGCCGGCAAAAAGCTTTTGGAAACGGGACTCATTGCCCGTACATGGGGTAACGTAAGCGCAAGAATTTCAGATACACAGTTCGTTATCACTCCGAGCGGCAGAGCTTACGAGACACTTACTCCTGACGATATCGTTGTCGTTAATATCGCAGACTGCAGCTACGAAGGCGACATCAAACCTTCAAGCGAAAAGGGTGTGCACGCTGACGCTTACAGACTTCGTCCCGAAGAAAATTTCGTTATCCACACGCATCAGATCAAAGCATCTGTCGTAGGTGCTACAGGTCTCAACATTGAGGCTATCCCGGAGAAGTATGCATCACTTTTCGGTGACTGTGTACCTGTCGCTGACTACGGTATGCCTTCTACATCAAAGCTTCGCAACGCTGTTGCAAAGGCTTATGAAGAGTATCCGAACAGCAAGGCTATTCTTATGAAGCAGCACGGTGCTGTCGTAACAGGCAAGAGCTTTGAGGAGGCTTTCGAAGTTGTTTCAGAGCTTGAGAACCTTTGCGAAGAGAAGATTCAGAAGGCTTACCAGGTTTACGAAGGTACTGCAAACTACTCTCGCACAGCTATGTTCAACAGCTACATCAAGGCTGTCGGCACAGGCAAAATGCCCAAGGCAATCGCTGACTTCGGTGAAAGTGCAAGAATCGGTTCAAAGTTTGAAATTCACTTTAAAAATGGCAACAGCTTTACTGTCGACATCAAGACAGGCAAATCCACTTCAGACGTGAAGCTTCCCGCTGCAGCACTCGTTCACAGCGAGATTTACAAGCACTCTGACGTTGATTACATCAAGCACCTTACTGCAAGTGAAATAATCGCGGTAAGTATCGCACAGAAGGAGATCAAGCCTCGACTTGACGACTTTGCACAGATCGCAGGCACTAAGATCGGCAGCTTCAAGTGGGATGGTTCAAGAGCTTCAGGTAAGGCAGCGGCAAAGGCTCTCGACGGCAATAACGCTGTGCTCATCGCAGGTGCCGGTGCAGGTGCTCTTTGCACAGGTACAAAGCTCAGCGACCTCGATGCAGTTGAACTCATCATGGCAAGAGAATGTCAGACTATCATCGGTTCAGTTTTCTACGGTGCAGGTGACACTCTCAGTGCAGTAGATGCTAACATTATGAGATTTATCTATAAGACAAAATACTCAAAAAAAGCTGAGTAATTAATCTCTATATGAAAATACGGCTTGTACATTGATTTGTACAAGCCGTTAATTTTATTTATTCATAAAAAATATAGAGATGTAATCCCGATACACTTGCTATGTATTTGACGGAATACACATCCGTAAGAATTTCATAAAGTCTTTGATTTTCAAAAAGATCTTTTTCAGCTTTCACTCTTTCCGTAACCGAACCGAATTTTATGACCGCAAAATTATCCTGAGGCTGATTTTTTATAATCCTTTTTATATCGTTAAAACTGTATTTTTCACAGTACATATTCTGATACGTATAGTAATTATACTTTTCCGCTGTGCATTCCGGAGATGTAGTATTCTCCTTAACTGTCAGATTCGTTTTTTTGAGTTCTTCTGCCGTAAGTGCAAAATAATCGTGAGTGTAGTCAAGATGTTTTCTGAGTTCCTCAGAATCAAAGCCTGTATCGTCCCAAGTCAGATCGAAGTAGTAGTATTCTCCGTCCAGCTTACAGTAATTCCAGACGTGACCGCTGAATAGTTCGCTGTCTGACATCGAATCAAACTCTGCACCACACACTATATCAAGCTTCTGCATAACGGATGTAAAGGCAAGCGTGTATCCGCTGCACACTGTCTTACCCTCTACAAGGCAACCGTAAGCCGAGTATCCGTTCAGAGACGAATCTTCGGAACTCGCAAGCTCGTGATCATAGTCAGTTCTGCTCAGGATCGTATCATAGACATACAGCACAGAATCAAAAACATTATCTTTTCTCTTCGCTTCTTCTGTGATATCTCTGACAACGGCATCGTAAAATTCTTTTTTCTCTGCCGCTTCACTCTCGCCAAGCGTATAATTCGGCTTTGCATACAAAGTATACTCTATTCCGGACTGCCGCTCTTCTATTATATACGAATTAGGATCTATCCAGAAATAATCGGGCTGTTCGTACACGATGTTTCTGTAGTTCTCATCAAGCCATTCCTCGACAGTTTTCATCTCTTCTTCTGAGTCAAATTCGTCAAGGAATATGACTTCAGAGAAGTTTTCAAACCCTGCGCAAAGCTTAATGTAATAATCCCTGTACTGCTCATCGAAAGAGATATACACCGGATAAATCTCCCCTGCACCGTCCAGTCTGTGTTTAACTGCGGACTGATTGGCAGGAATCACATAACCGTCAGAACTTTCTTTCACAATCGCACCGATTGCAAAAATCCCTCCAAAGAAAAGGACAGCCACTATCAAAAAAACCGTAACCTTTTTCATTCCGGCTCCCCTTTCAGATAACAGATTACTTTTTTCTGCTTCTCAATTCTTTAAAAAAGTCAGTCAGAATCTGCGAACATTCTTCCTGCATAAAACCGCTTATGGTTTCGGGTTTATGGTTGTACGGCAGATCAAAAAGATTGACCACACTTGAGCAAGAACCCGCTTTATAATCCGATGCACCATAGACTAAACGTTTTATCCTGCTGTTTATGATAGCACCCGTACACATCGGACACGGTTCAAGAGTCACGTACATATCGCACTGCCAAAGACGCCATCCGCCAAGCTTTTCACAAGCTTCGTTTATAGCCTCCAACTCAGCGTGAGCGAGAGCGTTTTTATTTTTTTCCCGTCTGTTACGTCCCCTGCCGACTATCTCGTCACCCAGAACCACTACAGCTCCTACGGGCACTTCGCCCTCTTCGGCAGACTGTCTTGCGAGGTTCAACGCCTCGTTCATAAAATACAAATCATTCATATCATCAACTCATCAGATCAGATTGTCAAAGTAAACAACACTACAACCGACATAAAAAGACACGACAATATAGTAATAATCATCGATGCTGTATACATCGGCTTTTGCTTGATCGTCTTCTGTTTCTGAATCACTCTTATCCATCTTATGAGTAAAAATCCTGCAACACACAGCAAGACAAACAATATAAACAAACCGAAAAATCCCGTAGTTTCAGCCAGACTAACAGACATAAACAATGCAAAGAAAAAAGAAATAATCATCGTCGGTCCTGTGATGAATGTGCCGATCTTCAGCGACTTATTTTTGTTCATCGCCGTTGCATCCTTTTTCATCTTTATGGGACATATGAGCCTGAATACAAGCATCGCGACTACACCGAGAAGTATGAATACCAGACTTGCGGCATAATAAACGAGTATGCTTGCATCAGGATACTTTTCGTAATATACGCTGAAAAGAACTGATAAAAGATTATTAAGGAAATGTATCGTCACACTCGTCCAGATGCTTTTCGTTTTTATGCAGAAGTAGCCAAGAGATATTCCTGCTATGAAAGCAAACGGAATCTGCACCATATTTGCGTGTACTATGGCAAAGCAGAAAGAAGATATCAGGATTGCGAACCAATCACCGTACTTGCGTAATGGTTGCATCAGTACTCCTCTGAAAGCAAACTCCTCAAGCAATGCAGGCATTACAGCTGTGTTTACTATAAAAATAACTATACCTATCGCTGACGTGGGTACTTCCATTCCCTCTGCACCCGAAAAGAACTCAACACCAAAAATGTTCAGTATAACTGAGAAGAAAGATGTAACGGTATTCCCCAGAAGACACAGTGCAAGTCCCGCAAATGATCCAAGCAGATAAAGTGGAAAAGTCTTCGGTCTGTTGAATACATTCATTTTTATTTTGTCTTCAGGTTTGCTTAAAAGAAATACCGCCAGAGCAGGGATAAGCATATAACCGATCTGCATAAATATGCCCATTCCCATTGAAAATGTGATATCGTCATAGTACGAGCTCAATATCGGAACAAGTTCAACGAAAAACGATGACAGTATCTGCATAAGAAAGATCCCGAGTATCAATACACCCGCAATCAGTCCACGTTTGCTGATTTCAACGAACTCCTTATCAATGATAGGATTGTAGCCACCGAACATCGTATAAAGATTCTGATAGTAGCTGTATCCGTTAGGAGCACCATTGTACCTTTGATGATTGTAATTATAATTGTAGTTATTATATGCACCATAGGTATTACCGTATCCCTGCTGTGCATTATTATAATATCCGTTGTTGTAGATACGATGGTATTGAGAATTATACTGAGGATTATATTGAGTGTTGTGCTGAGGATTGTACTGATTATAATATCCTCCCTGATAGCCCTGCGTATTGCGATAAGTTTGAGTCTGAGCTTGAGGTTGAGTCTGAACCTGAGGTTGAGCCTGATTGTTATTGTAATAATTCTGCTTGTTATCCATCATATCACCTCGTTTCTTCGACAAAACTTTTATATGGTTCATTATATCCTAAACGCATAATATAATCAAGATGAACAAATGTTAACTTTTTAAGAACAAGAAAACACTTGTATTTTGCACAGAAATATTGTATACTTACAAGGTATATAATTTAAAAGGAGATGAGTCTATGGACCCAATCAAGGTTGACTTCACAGGCAAGTCCGAAAAAGGACCTGACAAAAAAACAAGTGTGGTTATTCCTCCTGAAAAAAAGGGACTGAAGATAGCTATAAATGTGCTTCTCACCGCAGTATTCGGTGCGATCCTTTACTACTTTATGCTTCCTGTTTTCAATTTCAAATCAATTTTAATGTATGCATTTCTCGGAGCATTATGTGTTTTCTACTGCGTCGTAAACTACATTACAAGCGGTGCGCTCAAGACACCTGACTATGCACCGTATGCAAGAAAATCCACCCTCGTACCAAAGATACTGATCGGTGTCCTTCTCGCAGTTGTTGCAGTAGGATTTATCCTTTCATCAGTTGTTTTCAGAGCTTCAAGCTATGCAAAGATCATCGATGTTCAGACGGGTAATTTCGCTTCTGAAGTAGACGAGGCAGATTTCTCACACGTTCCCGTAATCGACGAAGCAACTACTGCTGTCCTCGCTGAACGTGCTGTTTCCGACCTTGATAAGCTCGGCTACGTTTCTCAGTTCACAATTCAGCCGAATTACTATCAGATCAACTATAAGGACGCTCCCGTCAGAGTAGTTCCGCTTCAGTACTCTAATATCATCAAATGGTTCACAAACGCTAAGAACGGTCTTCCTGCATACGTTATTGTTGATGCAACAAACCAGGATGCAGAGCTTTTTGAAGTAAAAGGCGGTATGAAGTATTCTACTGCAGATCACTTCCAGCACAACGTTACACGTCACGTTCGTTTCAAGTATCCGACATATCTTCTTGATAATCCGACATTTGAAATCGATGACAACGGACATCCGTACTGGATATTCGCAAAGCTCGATATGACTATCGGTCTTTTCGGAGGTAAAGACGTTACAGGCGCTATCATCTGCGACAGCGTTACAGGCGAATGTAAGGAATATTCACTCGAAGAAATCCGTACAAAGGCTGAGCTTCAGTGGATCGACCGTGTATACTCTGCAGAGCTTCTTAACGAGCAGTATAACTTCTTCGGCAGATATCAGGGTGGTTTCTGGAACTCAATTCTCGGTCAGAAGAACACATACTCAACTACTGAGGATTACTCATACCTCGCTATGAACGATGACGTTTATATGTACACAGGTGTTACATCTCTTACAAACGACGAATCAATCACAGGCTTTATCCTCATCAATCAGCGTACAAAGGACGCTAAGTATTATGTTATGTCAGGTGCTAAGGAAGCTTCTGCACAGGCATCAGCTGAAGGTCTTGTTCAGCAGTACGGTTACACAGCATCCTTCCCACTCCTTCTCAATATTGACGGTGAGCCTACTTACTTTATGTCACTTAAGGATGCAAGCAGCCTCGTAAAGGGATACGCAATGATCAACGTAGGTCAGTACTCTATTGGTGCAACAGGTACAACCCTTACCGCATGTATCGACAGCTACGTAAAAGAACTTGCAAAAGCTAATATTAACGTAAATGTCAACACAGACGAAATCGTTGATTCAACTACTCCGGATGCATCTGACGAGAAGCTTACTGCTACAGGCAAGATTACCGATATCCGCACAGCAGTTATCGACGGCAACAGCTACTATTACATCAAGCTCGATTCAGCTGACTGCTTCTATTCAGTAAAGGTTGCTGATGCAGAAAACGTAATCCTCGTTAATAAGGGCGATGAAATCACAGTAACAATCACAACTGATAAGGGTGACATCATCCCTGCATCTGCACTTGAGGTTAAATAAAAAATGACCAAGTCAAAGAAATGCGTTGAGATATTCTGGACAGGCGGTTACGACTCTACATTCAGAGTCGTACAGCTTTCCCGAATGGATGTAACTATCCGACCGTACTATCTTTCAGATAAACGTATCGCTGAAAGCTACGAAATTTCAGCCATAGAAAAGATCACTCAGCTCATCAGAAATCATCCTGACACCAAAGCTGAACTCCTCGACCTCACATACATCCCGTATAATGAGCGTCCCGAAATTAATCCCGATATCAAAGCTGCTTATGACAGAATTTTCAGTCAGAATTGGCTTGGCAATCAGTACGTGTGGCTTGCAAGCTTCGCAAAAGAGCATAAAGGTGTAGAGCTTTCCATCGAAAAAGGAACCAACCCCGTAAGACTTATCGAGAAAAACGGTGGTTTCAGAAAAGATTTTGTGGAAGGCGTAGGAGAAACTTACGTAGTTGACGAAGCTACTCATCCCGACTACCTCGCTCTGTTCGGAAGCTTCAGTATCCCTCTTCTTGAAGTTTCCAAGCTGGATATGAAGGATTTTTTCATCAGACACAACTATGAAGAAGTAATGAAAGCTACTTGGTTCTGCCACTCTCCCATAGACGGTAAACCTTGCGGAAAATGTAACCCCTGCAAGGGTGTAGTCGAAGAAGGTATGGCAGAAAGACTCGACGAAGACGCTTTGGCAAGATATAAAAAAGCTAAAAAAGTCGAAAAGTTCAAGTCTACATCACTTTTTAAAGCAGCAAAGAAAATACTTGGCAGATAAAATAAGCTGTATCAGAAATCAATCTGATACAGCTTTTTCATTTTTAGTTTCTGTTTGTTTCCTTGAGTTTTACCTTCGGCAGGTCAAGCTTGAAAACCGTAGCTAAAACTCTGATTATAAATGTAACGAGTACCGCTACTATAATCGATTTTGTTCTGCCGAAATCCGCAAGATAAAGATTGTAGTATACTATTCCGCCCGCTATTGAAGCAAGGGCATAAATTCGTTTTTTAAGCACAAAAGGGATCTCTCTGAGCATAACGTCACGAAGGATACCTCCGCCTATTCCGGTGAAAACACCGAGGCATACCGCTAAAATACTGTTTGTTCCAAAACCTGACTCAATCGCAACCTGAACACCCGTAACGGTAAATATACCAAGTCCGACTGCGTCAAATATATTGTTGACACTATCCACCGTCTTCTGGCTTTTCTGATAAATATCACGAAAAATATATGCCACTATGAAAACGAACAAAGAAACGATGACCGCAACCGTAACATAACGGTAGTCTGAAAACATTCTCGGAGGCAATTCACCTATGAGTATATCCCTGATACACCCTCCGCCCAAAGCAGTCACGGAGCTGAGCACGAGGACACCGAAAACGTCCACTTTTTTGCTGATAGCCACCATCGCTCCGGAAGTTGCAAAAGCGATCGTTCCCAATATTTCAACTACGAAATAAATTATCTCTTCAACTTCCATACTAAACCTCTGTGTTTCTGAGTTTTATTTTGTGCTTCAATCAGCTCACAACATATGTGAGAATCTGAAGAGCATCGGCAGAGTTTATAATTCCGTCACCGTTCACATCGGCACTCAACCTTCGGGCAGGTCCGAGAGTAGTTACACCTACGGAATATTGAAGTACGAGCAACGCATCGGTTGAGTTTATCTTCGCATTCATATCAGTATCACGTTTTACCGAAATTACAAACTCATCAAGTGTTTCGTTACCTGCCATTATAGTGATCTCAGTACCTGTTTTGATAAGTCCGCTGACAGTACCTGAAAACTTCACCGTAGCTCCGTCCTTAAGGTTGAGATACTTTTGTGTGAAGTTATCAGTTGACATCATATCGTCGACACCGTAAACTATTGTACCTGCATCATTTACGCCAAAGCCTTCGACTGTTTTAAATGAGTAAGACGGTTTCGTGACGGGAACATCAGGCTCTGTATTGCCGTTGCCGTAGCCACTCATTCCAAACTTTTTGATAATCTCAGGATAATTATAGTAGCAGTAATTCTTGTCCACATATCCGTTAATGCCCGATACAGAACCTGTTTCGCTGTACTGCCACATTCCGTAAGGGCCATCATAAGTGCATGAACTTGCATACTGTGCGATCCAGAAATGGAAGTCTGCAAGTCTGTCCGCATAAAGTTGATCACGAGCGAAAAACTTGTTACAGTAAATGCCCGAATAGTATCCGCCATTTTCTATAGTTTCGCAAAAAGCCCTTGCTATTGCTGTAGCGGCAGACTGAGAAAGTGCGACCTGTGCATCAGTTTCCATATCAAAATAAACAGGCATTTCCATTTTGCAGTTATTTTCCCTGAGTACTTTGAGCACAAAATTTGCTTCTTCTATCGCTTCATTCACGGTAGTGGCTGCACTGAAGAAATAACAGCCTACCGGCAATCCCTTGGCTTTTGCGTTCTCGTAGTGGCTGATAAACTTCGTGTCCTGTCTTATCACCTTAGTTGCCGTAGTGCGTGAACCGATTCTCAAAATCACAGCATCTACGCTGTTTGCGATTCTTGTCCAGGAAGTTATCTCCTGCCATACCGAAATATCTATAACATCCCATTTAACATTTCGGTACTGTTCATCCTCTTCAGGCGTTGCAAGAGACTTTACTGTAAATGTTTTTTCAAGGAGAACTACTCCTGAATTATATTTATCACTTGCTGTAATTCTGTAGACATATGTACCTGCGGCAAGTCTGGAAAAAGTCATATAACCGTCAAGATTACTTACTGAATATGACTTTGTGCCGGGATTTGCTGTCTTTGAAAATTTCAAAGTACCGCCTACCGTTCTGACAGAGCAGGTAACAGCCGAAATAGAGTAGTCCGACGTTACTGTTCCTTCAATAGAAAAAGTCTGGCCGAGCGAAAGTTCTGTCGGATATTTCTCACCTGTAAGTTTCAGTGTGTTAAACTGATCTTCTGACAAAACCACGAATTCTTTTTCAAGCAAAACTACATCCGTATTATATTTATCACTTGCTGTAATCTTGTAAATATATGTACCCGCGGTAAGCTTGGAAAAAGTCATATATCGGTCAAGATTGCTCAGCGAGTATGATTTCGTACCGGGATTAGCAGTCTTTGAAAACATCAGCGTTCCGTCCGCACTTCTGACTGAACAGGTGACAGATGAAATCGTGTAGTCAGAAGTTACCGTACCTGCGATAGAAAAGGTCTGACCCGCAGGATACTCCTCGGGATATTTTTCTCCTGTGAGTTTCAGGGTATTCAGATCAGCTTCTGACTGTACTTCAAATTCCTTTTCAAGCAGAACCATATCAGAATTATATCTGTCACTCGCCGAGACTTTATAGACATACGTACCTGCAGGAAGCTTTGAAAATGTCATGTAACTGTCAATATTACTCAAAGAGTATGATTTCGTGCCCGGATTCACAGTTTTTGTAAACATCAGCGTTCCGTTTGTGCTTCTGACTGAGCAGGTAACGGATGAAATCACATAATCTGAGGTTATCGTACCTGCGACAGAAAAAGTCTGTCCTGCAGGAAACTTAACGGGATATGTTGCTCCTGAAAGCTTCAGAGTATTTGACTGTTCTTTCGGCAGAACTTTAAAATCTCTTTTTAGCAGGACCACTCCGCTTTCTTCCGTATCAGTCGCAACTATTTTATATACATACTCACCTGCCGTGAGTTTTGAAAACGTCATAAGGTAATCCACGTTATGTATATCATAGGTCTTCGTGCCGGGCTTTCCTGTATATTCAAATGCAGCTTCTCCGCCATCAGCCTTGTATACACCGATAGTTACCGACAGAATATCATTGGGCGAAGTAACGACTCCGTATATTGAAAAAGTATTGCCTTCTGTAATCTGAGTAGGATAAACTTCGTCTGTGAGCTTGATATCAGTTTCAGCTAACGCAGGCACTGTCACACAAAGAATCGCTATAACGACAGCCAGAACAGCACATGTGATTTTTTTCATCGTCATTCTTTGTTTTCCTCCAAATTTTTCTCAGTTAATTATATCATATAATATAACTTCTGTATACTTGAAATATAAATATTTTATTGGTATAATTTAGAAAATCAGGAGGTAATTATGAGCATTTTTGACAGAAGTGAAATTTTGTTGGGAGCTGAAGCTCTCGAAAAGTTGAATAAGTCAACAGTCGCTGTTTTTGGTATCGGCGGAGTCGGCTCATACACAGTGGAGGCTCTTATCCGCGGAGGTATAGGCAGACTTTTTCTCTATGACGGTGACACAGTTTCTCAAAGCAATATCAACCGTCAGCTCGTCGCTACAGTCAAAACAACAGGACGAAATAAAGTTGATGTAGCTGCTGAGCATTGTCTTGAAGTAAATCCTGATGCACAGGTATACTCGGAAAAGCTTTTCTTTGACAAAGAAAACGCTGACAGTATCGACTTCAGTAACTTTGACTATGTGGTAGATGCCATAGATACAGTTTCATCCAAGCTTCTGCTTATCGAAAAAGCAAAGGCTGCAGGAGTACCGATCATCAGCTGTATGGGTGCAGGCAACAAGCTCGATCCGACCCGTTTTGAAGTCGCAGACATCAGTAAAACAAGTGTCTGCCCTCTCGCAAAGGTAATGAGGTACGAGCTGAAGAAACGAGGAATATCAGACGTCAAGGTCGTTTTTTCAAAAGAAGAAGCAATAAAGCACGGTAAAACTGAAAATGGCAAACCTCTGCCCGGCAGCGTTTCGTTTGTGCCGTCAGTCGCAGGACTTATAATCGCAGGAGAAGTCATAAAAGATCTCATAAAAGAGTAAAAATCACCGATTCGTAATGAATCGGTGATTTTTTTACTTATCAATTACAGTTATTTTCTTTCAGATCACTTTTTGTCTATCTGCTTATTATCTTCTCCGCCTTCAACGTGTGAACCCGGTCCGGGGCCGTAACCGTAACCACCGTAGCCATAACCACCATAACCGTAACCATAACCGCCGTAACCGTAACCATATCCGTTGCCGTAACCGTAACCATAACCATTACCGTAGCCGTAACCGTTACCGTAGCCGTAGCCATTGCCGTAACCGTAACCACTCTGCTTTCTTCTACGTCTGCCGTAGTATCCACCATAACGAAGATAACCCTTACGCTTGTAGTATCTGCTGTTTTCCTCGTTGCCACTCATTGTAAAGATCGCACCGACAACTTCGATATCTGCACTACGTATTTCTTCAAGTGTACGGTTAATGTCTGCTACCTTTGCATAGTCACGTCTGATATTATAGATAATACCATCGGCAAGAGGAGCAATAACGATACTGTCAGTAACAACATTTGACGGTGGTGAGTCGATGATAATATAATCAAACTCACGACGAGCCTGTTCGATAACGTTTCTTACCTTTTCAGTATCAAGAACTTCCGTTGACTTAAGCGAAATACCGCCTGTAGGAAGAACAAAAATACCAAGAGACTTGATAAATTTGATTGAATCTACGTAAGTGGAAGTTCCTTTGATGATAGGAATAAGACCGTAGTTTGTATCACTCTTAACGCCTACAGCATGAAGGATAGCAGGTTTTCTCAAGTCAGAGTCGATAAGGAGAACTGACTTACCCTTCTGTGCAAGAGAACACGCGATATTAACTGCAACAGTTGTCTTACCCTCGTCTTCGTATGTACTCGTAACAACGAAAGCCTTATAGCCTTTCTCAGCCTTGACATTTTCAATCTTCGTTCTGATAGACTTAAAGCTTTCAACGAAAGCAAAGCTGACCTTTGAAGAGTCTGTAATGAGCAATGAACCCTGCGGAGTCTTGCTCTTCTTTCCAAAGAGGCCGACCTGCTTTTCGAGCAAAGGCACTGAACCGAGAATCTTGACATTGACTTCACGGCGAAGATTTTCAAGACTTGTAACAGTATTTGTTGAAATAGTGATAACAAATATGATAAACGCAACAATAAGAGCACCTATGATAAATCCGTAAAGTGCATTGGTAGTAGCACCGTCGGAGTTTGTTACCACCGGGTTTGAGGGATTTTTGATAACCTTAATTGAAATAGTGCTGTCAAAGTCGCTTACAAAACCCGGAAACTCATCAAGCACGACGTCAAGAGCACGTTCGCAATACGCCTTGTCCGTACTCGTAACACTTACCTCGAAGAAGCCGTTGATACCTTCTTCGATAGTTTCAATGCCGAGACTGTTTTCGATTGCAGATTTGCTGTATGAGCTTTCAGGATTAATCTCCTTAAGCTTGGACTGAATTTTACCTACCATTTCGTCGCTCTTAAGAAGATACTGATATCTCTTTGCATCCGACTCGCCGTAGAAAGTTGTCTCCTCCTCATACTCGACAGGAGCATCCTTACGTCCTGAGTAATCCTTTACGATGACCATCTTCGTTTCCATAAATCCAAGAGTCATCTTAGCAGAATAAACTTCTACGTATGTAGCCTTTGCGATAGCAAGACCGCCCGCAGCGAAAATAGCACCTACGAGAAGCAGTGCCCAGATTTTGTTGATCAGGTTTTTCACAAACCGACCCATATCAAAGCCTGATGCTTCTTCGTTATAGTAAATGTTCTTATTGGTATCCAAATCCTGCATATTTACCATCCTTTCCGTTGAAACTCATCTATAACTTAAAACGAGGTATAAACCTGAAGGAAATAGCCAGAGCTATTATAAAGTATCACTTCAGCTGTGTCAACTACTAAAAGCTTCCACGTTTCTGTATCTCACTTCTTTTTGCCAAAGGTATCGCACTATCAGTCAATACCGCCTTAGCTGCGTCATGCACCATCATCTGCATATTGTAGTGGCTGATGTCCGGAGGAAAATATCTCATCATTTCTGAAAGATTGTTTGTTCTGTGAGTAAGCGAGTGGGCATCAGTGCCTATAAACGAAGCCAGACCGTTATATGCCATCGAATAGGCGAGTTCAAACTCCTGCAAACCGTCAAGACTTGCAAGGCTTGATGCGTTTATCTGAAAGATAACTCCGTTTTTCGCAAGTGAATTTACAGCATCGTAATCAAACTGAAAAAACTCATATCTTTCAGGATGTGCGATAATAGGTACTAGTCCCGCATCAATTATCTCATTGAGATAGTCATAAATCTTTCTGATTTTTACATTTCTGAAATTAAACTCAATGAGTATATATCTGCTTGAATTGATCGTCAGTCGTTTCAGATCATTGGCAAAAAATATGTCATCATCCACAAAAACCTCCGCACCGGGATAAAGCTTTACATCTATCCCTCTCTGAGCGATATGCTTTCGCAGGGTTTCGAGTCTCTCATCTCTGACTTCAATGAAATGACCTATATTGTCAACTGTATTTGTATGTGGTGTAGCAACAATATGCTTGATTCCGTTAATCTCAGCCATATGACACATTCTTATGGCAGTCTCAAGGTCTCGTGCACCATCGTCAATTTCATTGAGAATATGGCAATGAATATCAATCATACATACTCAACCCCTTAAAATCCGATTTCTTTTGCAGCTGCTACAGCAAAACTCTGAGCTGCAGGTACAACGCGAAGACTGTTTGAGTAGAATCCTATTCCCAGAGTGTCACCCTGCGCATAATCTATCACACCGTTACGGCGTGTGCAGGTTTTCAGATGTCTGAGAATCTTTCTGCTGCAGTCTGCAAACTCGTCATTGTCCGTAAGCTCTGCTATATATGCAAAGCAGTATGACAGCATGGCTCCTGCTGAGCTGTCTTCGAGAGATGCTGTAAATATCATTCTTGTAAAAGCTCCGTCATCTCTCTGATATTTTTTCATCACTGCCGCAAATTCTATACAATACTTGAGCAGTGTTACCTTTTCTATCTGGTAAGTCTTGCTTTCCATAAGCGTTTTAAGGCTGTCTGTTATTCCGAGAGCCCACCAGGCACATCCTCTTCCCCATCCATAGATACCTAACGGCGCTTTTGTCTGAATATTGAAACTATGGCAGGGAATCTTCGTTTCCTTGTCAAAGCCGTACTTGCGGTACTCTTTTATCTGATCAAGAGCGATATCGACAAAACGTGGCTCATTGTAAGTCAAAGCATACTTCATAAGGAAAGGACAAATCATTCCGACCGTATCCACAAAGCGTACATCTTTTGCGTACGTATCATACGGTACTGTACCGTATTCCTCATAAAGATTTTCAAGGAATTTTGCTACATAATCCATAGCAGGTTTTATAGTCTCATTGTCGATGTAGTCACAGCACATAAACTCATACGACAGCATCGCACAGTCAACTCTGTCAGGCTTTGCTTTCCACTGACCGCTTGTCGTATCAATATATTTATCAAGTATCCTGAAGACGCCTTCATCCCTGTCACCTATCGCAGCAGCAGCCTTCACCACGGATGCGTCCTGCCAGTAAGCAGTCGACTCAACTCTACCGATATCCTTAATCATCCTGAAAAGTTTCAATCTTTCATTTTCATTAACCGGAAGCTTTGGTGTCCCTTTACTTAACCACTTATCTATAACCTTGACTGTAGCAGCTTTCCATTCGTCATCTGATGATATCGAACCGATTTTAATTCTGCCGAGCCAGTCAAGAAAAACATCCAAAAAATCAAAACACAAAATAAATATTACAATCAAAAGCAAAATGATTATTGCTATAAGCATAAGTTTTTACCTCTCAATTTAAAACAGCGTAAAACTTTTCAATTTCTTCTTCATTTCCCGTTTTTTCTTTTCCTAAGTTTTTTTCAAGCTCTTTTCTGAGTTTTTCATCATTGAAAAGAGTTTCAATCTTTTCTGCAATATCGTTTTCATTCATTTCACAGACCAGTCCGTTGACTCCGTTTTCAATCTGGTCTGCAACGGTTGTAAAATTCGTGGTAACTATCGGTTTGCAAAGGCACTTTGCTTCGTCTAACGCTATCGACTTACCTTCATATCTGGAAGGCTGAACGTAAATATCACACTGACCGATATACGGGTAGGGATTTGCTTTTTCGCCGAGGAGTATAAATTCATTTTCAACTCCGAGCGATAAGATCAAAGCTTCAATCTCAGCTTTAAGCTCACCGTTTCCGATGTGATACCACTTGAAATCATAACCTTTTTCTTTTAAAATCTTCGCAGCTTTTACAGCAAGATCAATCCCTTTAGGATGAGAAAATCTTCCGACTGTAATGATGATATTTTCGTCACCGCTTTTATTGAAAACTTTTTCCTCCTGTGCAGATTCTCTTAAGAGCCTTGCACTCGTGATATTTTCAATAACAACAGTCTTACTTTGTGCAAAAGGAAATTCATCGGCAATGGAATCAGCACAAGCCTGTGAAACGGTAACAATCACATCGCATTTTTCAAAAGCCTCGGTATTTGCTTTTTTATTTATTCCGAGTTTTTTGATATCACTGTGTACATAACAGATTCTTTTATCGGCATTTTCGTAATCAGCCGCATAAGAACTTGCGTTTCCTTCAAGGTATCCGATTACGCAGTCGTATTTTTCGTTTACTTTCGGCAACTGTTTTTTCAACAGTGTCCACATTTTTCTGACCTTAAGATCAGGATCGCTTTCTTTATAAGCATGTATGTATCTTATTCTGTCGGCAACAGAAGAAAGCCTGCCTTTTTTCAGAAAATAAATAACAGCTGATTTTGCACCACCGTCAAAAACTTCATAATCTTCAGTACCTGTTATAACATTAACCTTGGGTGGGATTTTGTCGTAAAAAAGACCGTCCCGTCTGAAACTGAGCAAATCAACATCATATTTGTCATAATCCATAAGTGACAGCAACGTGATCAGACTCTTTTCAGCTCCGCCGCTGCGAAGTGACGGAATCACAAACAGAATTTTCTTTTTCACGCTGTCACCCCTTTTCTTTAAAGCTTTGTCAGCTTATCTCCCATCTGCATTGCATTTCGCAGATAGAGAGGAATCTTTCTCATAAGTATTTCTTTGATCTCATTCTCGTCTTCCACAAGAGAATTAAAAGTGTCAATAACAGGCTGAGCATCTGTAAGCGTTCTCGAATTCAGAACGTACCTTTCTTCTCCGAAAAGATCCTTGGCAAGTCCTCTCGACTTAACGCTGTAGCCGAGTACAGCTGTCGGCACTCCGCTCGAATATGCTGCTATCGTTGCGTGTGTACGTGCACCGATAAAAAACCGTGTATTAGCAATATAACCCTTATACTGCTTTGCATTAAGGTCAGGCGGAAGGATTTCTACACGTCCGCTGTCCTTGAACTGCTCATAAAACTGTGTCATATATTCATAGTCATTGTTACCTTTTTCAACGACATGAGGAATAAGCAGAATTTTAAGTGTAGTGTTTTCAAGAATATATTTAATAAAATCTTTTGTAACCTGTGTGATCTGAGGATTGTACCCTTCTACAAGGGGACTTACATTAAAGCCGAGAGTATTTTCTTTTGTAAATCCTTCAATCAGTTCAACACTGTCCCTCTCCATGCAAAAGGCAGGATCAGGAGCGAGAAATATATTGTCATTTGCATTCTTATTTTTAAGAAGCTCATACGTGAGCGATTCTCTTGTGAATATGGCATCAAAATCATTAAGACTGTGCAACTTTTCTTCACTGAGGTCTTCTTCGCCTATTGACGCACCCCAAAGAACAACCTTTTTACCGCTGTTTTTAAGTTCTCTGGTTAACACCTGAATCCCGTGATTGTCGCCGTAGCAATATGTATCACCGCCGACAGAAAGGCAGACATCGCAATCCTGTGCCTGAGCTGTTATTTCTGAATACATTTTTCTCAGTGCATACTCTTCGGAATGACGGACCTTAATATTAAAAGCTGACACAAGCTTTTCCGGTAAACTGAGCGGTCTTACCGCGAAAGTTCTTTTTTCAACGTCAGCAATTCCACTATCTGTTTCAGGAGCAAAAGACGAAAGAACAAACTGAGCATTATTGTCGGCATTAGCAATGATATTAACAGTGCCTCTGACTATTGCCTCACAGCCGTGATTAAAACTTCCGACGTGATTAAACAAAAAATATTTCATCCTGATCTTCCTTTATTTTTTGAAAAGTTTTCTTCCCGGGAAGAAGTAATTTGATTCGTACATAGAAATAGTAAACGAGTCCATACGGGAATAGAAGAAAAATATTATTACCGTGAGCATTACAAATAGTGACCGGTCTTTTGGTTTCACCGCGTAGTTGACCACCCAAACTGTAAAGATAATAAAGTAAATAGCGAGATAAATTGCAAGTCGCGCAAAAATCCAGTTATACATAGCGAGCATATATATTGCAACATCAACAAAAACAATATTGACGAGAACATCGCCCGCTCGCCCGAGCATTTTCAGACGTTCCCTGTTAAGATAAGCGATAATGAGCGGGTAAGCGATAAATATAACTCGGATAAGGCTACTACCACCCTCAGTTCCGCTTGTGAACCAACCGTTTTCAGAATAATTCGAATAGCTGGTCTGTTCGAGTGCCGACAGGAACTGCGGAAGTATCGCATCAAAGATAACAACAGCAACCATACTTCCCAGTACCATAAGATAAGATGTTGCCTTCCACGCTTTTCGTCTTACAACAAAATATATAGGTAGCATTATAATCGCGCTGTTGTGCATACAATACGCCAACAGAACCAGCACTGCATATTTTATGAAATCTGTTTTTTTCTCTGAAAAAAGATATCTTGTTCCCAACAGCACAATCGATGCCGCCATATACTGTCGCATACCGTTCATCGCACCACCGAGATAACTGAACGCCACGAACATGAAAATCGCCATTTCGAACCGTGGACAGTATTTGTAAAGAATAATCAACGGCACCGGAATTGAGAACACCGCAGCAAATGCGATGAGCCATTGAGGATCATCCGTCATATTACGGATAATATTCTGAAAAAAGCCGAACATTCCCGTAAAGAAGTATTCGATTTTAACCGGGTTGTAGTCCGGCATAAGATTGAACGAGTGCATATAGAAATATGTGTCACCGATAGTTTTTCTCAGTGCAACAAACACAGTATAAAAAATTATCGGCAAAATAACTGCGATAGGGTTAGGCAAAGGCTGACCAAGACCGCCCGGACGTCGAAGAGGAGCTCTTCTGCAGGCAGCCGCAATCATGCTCAATAAAATTGTCATAACCCAGACAATTATTTCATAAAAGTCAAAATCAAAAATTTTCATATATTCCTCAGCCTATGTAACGATTGTAAATCTCCTTAAGTTCAACAATCACACTTTCTTTTGAATACGGTTTTATCAGTTCAATTGCATTCGCAGAAAGCTTTTCATAAAGATTTTCATCATTAAGAATTTCATTAATTCTTTGTGCCATAGCTTCGTAATCGTTAATCTTTACTACGTAGCCGTTTTCACCGTTAACACCGAGCACTCTGTGACCCCTGTTATCAGAAAGTACAACCGGCAGTCCGCAGGCAAGTGCCTCCATCACATTGACAGGTAAACCCTCACGGTAGCTTGAGCCGACTGCGATGTCACTCATATGTAAAATATCGTTGATATCTTCACGGTGTCCGAGAAAATCAACTTTCGAATCAATTCCAAGCTCTTTTGCGAGCTTCGGGTATTCACCGTTAAAGTTATCAGCACCTGCAATTATCAGCCTTACGTCATCACGTTTTTCGCTGATAACCTTCAGTGCACGAATCAGCATAGCCTGATTTTTATTCAGATTCATCTCTGCAACATAAACAAGAATCTTTTCATCCCTTGAATAGCCGAGTTTATCACGCAGAGCAAGTTTTTCTTCCTTTGAAACCGGAAAATATCTGTCGCTGTTATATCCTACGCCGTTAACCTTTGCAGTTGCTTTTGCTTTAAGGCGTTTTTTTGCACAGTTGTAATCTTCATCATTGATTGTGATAAGACAGTCCGTCGACATAGACATCACATACTCAATCGGGAAGTAAACCATCCAGTTTGCTTTCGGCGCACCGTCATAGAAATGGAAGCCGTGAGCAGTATACAAGACTTTAGTACCTTTCTTTCTCTGAGAAAAAGAAGCAACACGTGCAAGAATACCACCCATCGGTGTATGACAATGGACAATATCATAATGATTGTCCCTGATTATCTTTTTTAGCATTTTATATGCTTTGAGATTATCCTTATCGGCAGGAGATCTCTTTATGGGGATTTCGTATCTGTTGTCGCAAAAGGGCAATTCAACATCGCCATGACTGGCAACATCAACCTGCCATCCGAGATCGTGAAACATTTTGAGATAAGGCAAGTGAAAATAATAAAAATGTTCTGTAATCGTTGCTACATACAATATTTTTTTCATTTCTTCACTTCCTCTGTCTTGGTTCCGCGGAATTTTTCCATCGTATTGGCATCATCGCTGTTGATACCATCCTGCTTAAGTACATTAAGAATCGTTTTTACAAATATTTTAACGTCCATTATAAAACTGATACGGTCGACATACTCAACGTCAAAACTGAATTTTTCTTCCCAGGTGATCGTATTTCTGCCGTTTACCTGAGCCCAACCCGAAATTCCCGGTCGCACTTCGTGACGACGCATCTGTTCGGGAGTGTAAAGCTCAAGATATTCCGTAAGCAAAGGTCTTGGGCCGATAAAGCTCATATCACCTTTAAGAATATTGATAAATTGAGGGAGCTCATCCACGCTTGTTTTTCTTAAAAGGCTGCCGATTTTCGACATTCTTTCAAAATCAGTAAGCTCATTACCCTGCTCATCGTGAGTTTTGACAGACATAGTCCTGAACTTGTAAACTTTAAATATTTTTCCGTTCAGTCCGGGTCTTTCCTGTTTAAAAAGCACCGGACCGTCACGGTTGATTTTAATTAAAAGTGCCACAATCAGCATCAACGGGGACAGAATAATCAGTGCTGTGAGTGCGACAGTAAAATCCATTCCCCTTTTGATGTATTTATACATCGTTTATCCCTCTTCACCAATTAATGAATGTGAGCGTATCCGTTCTGTTCCACATAGTTCGGAACTATCTCTTTGAGTAATCCTCTGATTTCCTCTTCCTGAGCTTTTCTGAGCTGTTCAAGCTTCTGCTCAAACAAATCATCGTCCATATCAAGTGGCTTTGTAACAAAAATCTTGTTGTTTGCAGTCATTCTGCGTTCGTTGGACTCCTCTTCAAGAACAAGCTCCTCATAAAGCTTCTCGCCCGGACGCAAACCTGAAAATTCAATTCCGATTTCCGTATAAGGCTTATAGCCTGAAAGTCTGATAAGATTTTCAGCAAGAGAAAGAATCTTGACGGGCTCACCCATATCAAGAACAAAAACTTCTCCGCCTTTTGCAAGACCTCCGGCCTGAGCAACGAGCTGTGATGCCTCAGGAATAGTCATAAAGTATCTTGTGATATCCGGATGAGTAACCGTTACAGGTCCACCATCCTTTATCTGCTCTGTGAAAATAGGAATAACACTTCCGCTCGATCCAAGAACATTACCGAAACGAACTGCCGCAAAAACCGTACTTCCACCACATTTTCTCTGGAAATACTGAATAACCATTTCAGTAACCCTTTTTGTTGCACCCATAACATTAGCAGGATTAACTGCCTTATCTGTTGAGATGCTTACAAAGCGTTTTACTTTAAAATCAATTGCTGTCTTTGCAACGTTGTATGTTCCGAAGATGTTATTTTTAACAGCTTCCTTAGGACTGTCCTCCATAAGAGGAACATGCTTATGGGCTGCCGCGTGGAAAATGACCGTAGGTCTGAACTCTTCAAAAACTTCACGGAGTCTTACTTCATCACGGATCGAACCGATTCTTATATGAACTTCCGGATTACCTTTATTGTAAGAATCGAGCTGATTTTTAAGCATATAAGCATTGTTTTCATAAATATCAAAAACAATGATTTTTTCAGGTTTATACTTTGAAATCTGACGGCAAAGCTCACTTCCTATTGAACCGCCACCGCCCGTAACCAATACTGTCTGTCCCGTTATGTAATTACACACATGCGGATCAAGCTTTACTTCGGGACGGGCAAGAAGGTCAGAAATGTTAACATCACGGATTTTATTTTCGTTCACGCCGTCAGACATTTCGAGAATGCTCGGTGAAGTCTTAAGCTTACAGCCTGTTTCAACTGCAATTCGGAGAATCTCTGTCTGCCTTTCAGTTTCAACAGAAGGAATACAGATAATAATTGTGTCAATCTTATATCTCTCTGCAAGCTCGGGAATCTCGTCGCAGGTACCTTTTACGGGAACACCACGGAGTCTTTTGCCTATCTTTGCAGGATTGTCGTCGACAGCAACCACCGGCTTACCCTTTGAGTAATTATTTGCACCGAGTTCGCTGATGATAATCATACCCATATCGCCTGCGCCAACAATCATAACCCTGTCGATTTTTTTCTGCTTCTGAAAGTTCCTTGTACGCATATACCTTCTCATCAGTCTGTAAATCAGTCGCATACCACCAACGAGGACTACACAAAGGACTGTGCCGCCGACATAAACGTACATATTAAAACAGCCGTTACTTACATTGGATACCGTAAATCCAAACGAAGACATCGCAATATCGATCGCCACGCTGGACAGTCCGCCTATCAACGTCGCCGCAAGAACATTCATCATCTCGCGTACACCGGCATACTCCCACATACTTGAATAAATCCTGAATGCTTTGAAAAGCAGGAAAAACACAAGTGTCACAGGCAAAGCTCTTTCCGCAAAGATCCTTACCCACATTCCCATATCATCCGCCCCTCCGGTGATTGAGAATAACGATATCTGAGCTGCAAAGTACGAACAATTCACTACCAAAACGTCAAAAAGCACCATGAGCACCTGTTTTGTGAACATGTCCTTCCAATTTATACGTTTCATTTTACACCCTCCGCCTGACGGCAATTTATACCAAGTCATACTACCCTAAATTAGTTATAATAAGATAATTATATTCTAATACACCGCAATCGAAAAGTCAAGAAAATCCCCTACTTATAAGCATCCAAATCAAGGAAAATACGTAAATATTATATTGACAGAAATATCATCGTGTGATACTCTAAAAAAAACACTTAAAGGAGCGTTCAGATATGATAGGTCTCGGAACTTGGGAGGCACCAATAAACACAATGATCTTCAGAGGTACCGGCAGAGTTAAGATAAGTGAAGTGAACGGTGAATATGATTTTCAGTTTGAACTCGTCGGTGAAAACCTTCCTAAAATCACGGTAAAAGACGTAGAAGAAGACGGAGATACACTTACCGCAATCGGCGAGTGCGAGGCTTTTGAAGGCAAGGAAATCCCTGTCACGGTTACATTTACGGATGACACTTTTGTTTGTGTAGTAAAACTTCCGTTCGTCGGAAAAATAAAGCTCAGCGGAAATAAAATTGCAGACTGAAAAAATCGACTCACTTCTTTTGGAAGTGAGTCGTAATTTTTATCTGTATTCATTTATGAGATATACAATTTCTCTTTTCAGGATGTTAATCCATTGACGGAAAACTCTGATGATTCTTTCAAAAATCCACTCTCTGTCATATTCACCGTCTTCACCGTCACCACCGTAACAGCCGATGTTGTTACTCGTGATTTCATTGCCGAAGAAGTCTGTCGTGAGGTCATCCTCTATCGCCATACCCTTGCCGATGAGCGGTGACTTTCCGACAAGTTCGTAAGCGTAGTAATCATCGCCGCCTACAAATCCCGGAACAGTATTTTTCGAAGAAAGCTTTTCATAAATCGGAGTCGGGCAGTTGTAGAAGCAGTTGTTTGAGAAAACCGTACCTGATCCGATGATGTCATCAAGCTCAAAATAAATCTTCTCTCCGTCCTTCGGAATGATGATATTGTTAGCAAAGATTCCGTCATAAATGTGAGTTACCTGGAACTCACCGCAGCCGATGATTGTGTTGTTATAGAACCTGAATCCGTGCTCACCTGCAGGAGTGCTCGTTTTGCTTCTGCCGTCACCGTCATTTACAGAAAGACAGTATCTTACCGTATTGTTGTGCTGACCGCTGTAATTTGCATTGTTACACATAAATCTCATATTGTCATGAGAGTAAATGTACTGATAAGTACAGTTATTGGTATGCGAGTCAAAGTCAATCGCCATTCCGTCACCGAAGTTTTTCTGACCTGCGATCTCGCAGTACTGGATTGTACTATTTTCACTTCCCCAGAACCACATCGCAGCAGTAAAGTATGTCGGCTCACCGTTTTCATCCACTCCGCTGCCCTGACAGCAGTTGATTGAACGGCAATGAGTAACGAGAGCACCGTCGCACATACCTACGATAATCGCTTCGCTGTCCATATCGTGGAAGTAACAGCCCTTCACGAGAACGCCTGTATTGTAAACAGGATCAATTTCATCCTCGCTCTCGCACCACGGAGTCTGCGAATCATTCCATGAACCCCAGATGTTTATACCATTACCGCAGTCATACATTTCACAGTTTGTGATCGTGAGGTCATTTACTGCATATCTCGAACGTGCAGGAAGACCCTTTACCATAATACAAGCTCTCGCTGCTGCCGCACCTGCGGAGGCATTATCTCTTGCAGGAAGGTGATAATTCTGTATGTCATGGAATTCAACATTATCGATAGTGATACCGTAAGATGTCTTTTCAAGGGTATCGATCCAGATACCGCCGCCGTTCGGAGCCGTGATTTCGAGATTTGAAACAGTTATGTAACTACAGTCGAAAAGGCGGAGCACTTCCGTATTCGCATTTGTCGTAAGAAGTGGTTTTTCACCCTCACCGTAAGAAGAAATAACTATCGGATTTTCTTTCGTTCCTGATACGCTGAGCGTAGCGGCAACCTCATACACACCACCGCACTTGAAGAGAATTTTATCTCCCGTTCCGATAGCGTGGTTTACAAATGGGTTGATTGTCTTCCAGGGACTTTCGATAGTTCCTTCGCCTGCATCATCACCTGCGACAGAGTCTATGTAATACTCTCTGGCATCTGCTGCAATAACGTGCGGAACGCAGAATGCAAAAACAGAAAAAATCATAGCGACTGTCATAAAAACTGACATAATCTTTTTCATAAAAATCCCTCCTGAAATATTCTGACCTTAAAATACCATAAGTCATCAATCTTGTCAATTGTAACTCATTTCATCACCATAGTTTTATACGAAATTTCAAACAAAAAAACAGATGCCATATTGACATTTATTTTTAAAAGGTGTATTATGTTGAAAAATTTTGAAGGAGGACGTGACATGTTTGACAAAAAGTTTTACTTTTATTATTTTATCAAGGGCTGTCCGTCTTCTTTGATTTCTGAGGCATAAAGCTTCAGCGAGATAAACGGATAGTCCACAGATGCTTGTGCTTTGCACTAAGATTTGTGGGCTTTTATTTTTTGGCAAAAGAGGTAATTGGTATGAAAATGAATTTCACAAGAAAGCTTCCTGTTCCGCAGGATGTAAAAAAAGAGTTTCCTGTATCTGAACAGATGGCAAAGATCAAGCTGGGACGAGACAAGGAAATCGAAGCGATTTTTGAAGGGAATTCAGATAAATTTATCCTTGTAATAGGTCCCTGCTCCGCTGATCACAGAGAGCCTGTACTTGAGTATATTTCAAGGCTCCGCAAAGTCGAGGACGAGGTAAGGGATAAGATCGTTATAATCCCCAGAATTTACACCAATAAGCCAAGAACAACGGGTGCAGGTTACAAAGGTATGCTTCACCAGCCTGATCCCGATGAAAAGCCTGATATGTATAAAGGAATCGTTGCAATCAGAGACTTACACATGGAGGCTCTCAGAGACTACGGATTTTCCTGTGCAGACGAAATGCTTTACCCCGAAAATCACCGTTATCTTTCAGATCTTCTTTCTTACGTCGCTGTCGGTGCACGTTCAGTCGAAAATCAGCAGCACAGACTTACCGCAAGCGGACTGGGGCTTCCCGTCGGCATGAAAAATCCGACAGGCGGTGATCTTTCAATTATGATGAATGCTATCACAGCTGCACAGTCAAGCCATACTTTCATCTACCGCGGATGGGAAGTAACAAGCGAAGGTAACCCCTATGCTCACGCTATCCTGCGAGGATATCTTGATTACTCAGGTCACAGTATTTCCAACTACCACTATGAAGATCTCGTTACACTCAATGAGTTGTACAACAAATCAGGTCTTGCAAACCCTGCAGTAATCGTCGACACTAACCACAACAATTCAGGTAAGAAGTACCTTGAACAAATACGTATCGCGAAGGACATCATCTACAGCAGAAATCAGAATGAAGATATCAAAAAATTTGTCAAAGGTCTTATGATAGAAAGCTACATAGAAGATGGAGCGCAAGGAATGGGCGAACACATTTTCGGCAAGTCTATCACCGACCCGTGCCTCGGTTGGGAAAAGACAGAAAAGCTCATTTTCGACATTGCGGACAAATTATAATAAGCACAAAAAGCTGTCTCACTCAAAAAGTGAAACAGCTTTTATTTTATAGCAGCATATAGCTTTCGTCGGCCTGAGTTTCAAAAGAAATGATATCACCGTTTCTTTCGAACGGAACTTTTTTGCCGTCTGATTCTCTGACTACAGATTTGATATCGTTACTTTCTACATTACACATTCTGCCCTTGAGACTCTTGACTTTAACAGAAGATATTTTCTCTTTTTCAAGCTTTGCAGAAACGAGAAAAGCACCGTCTGCACGTAAGTTTTCAAAAGATGCAGGTGACTTTCTGTCCCAACAGGGAAAAAGACGGATAACGCCTTCATAGCCCTGAAGAAGCATTTCGTTTATCGTCGCAGGAATCGTTGTAAGATGCTCGATTCCACCGCCATGATGACGGAACATTCTGTTCGGAAGTCCGAATTCCTTTATATTCTGATGAATTCCTTCAAGAAGGAACTGCGGATCAACACCGATTCTCGCACCTGCCGGAAGATAAGAGTTTGATCCGTTATCATCAAGTCGTCTGTCGTTGATAAAATATGTATTCCGGGCGATCTTGAGAAGCTTTTCTCCTGAAGAGAAGCCTATCTGTGAAGCGGGATAGATATGCTGAAGACCTACCGTATTTTCATTTCTCCAGCGGATGCCGTGCTTGGAGTAGCGGAAGCATTTCTTACCCTTCTTAATGAAGGTCGGAAAATCGCCTAAGTTTTCGATAATGTCTTCCCACAAAACATATTTTTCTTCGTTGAGACCAAGCTCTTTAGCCATATCATACACACCGTCAAACAAAAGCTTGACAAGACCGAGAGAGTTGATAGCGTTTACTGTTCCGACCTGACCGCAATGTGTAATGTATCGGAACTTCTTTCCGCGGTAATACGGAATTTCGTGAGCCGCATCCTTCTTTATTAAATATCTGCCGTTCTTTCTGACAAGGTAATCTTCCCAGAATGCTGCCGTGTTAAAGACAAAATCATAATAATTTTTAAGAGCATATTCTGTATCATAGGTTGAAAACCAGTGCATCAACGGAATTACACAAGCATAAGCCGCATGACTTTTCTGACCAAGGAAAAGAACACCGTGTTCTTTACAGTCAGCCATCGAATAAACGTCGAGTGCTTTCGGTCCGAAGCTTACGGGAAATGCATAGCCCTTGCAACCGAAAAAGCCTGCAAACTTCGCTGCCTCTTCTCTCATATCATTGACAGGAGTCATATAACCGTCAAAAAGCTCAGGATGATTGGAAGAAAAAATACAGTAATACGGAGCCTCATAATTGTAATTCATATGATAATCTCCTGCCCACGGGAAGAAGTCATCCGTTATGAAATTGCCGAAAAGACCCGGAGGAAATTTTTCATTTCCCATACAACCTGCAAGATGATACAGGCTTGAATTGTAAAATTTTTCAATTTCTTTATCTTCAAGAGTAACCTTCGACGCTGAGAAGAAATCCTGCCATTTATTATATGTCTTTTCTTTTTCAAGCTCGTAGTCACAGTCCGTGACCATAGATACACCTTTTTCAAGATAATTCTCTTCGTCAAAATTTGTAATGACCGAAACACAGAAAACACCGCATTTATAATCGTCGGTGACTTTCATTTCCGTTTCACGCAGACATACAACCACAGCAGACTCAAAATCAAGTTTTTCGCCCTCAAACTTACGACAGAAGCACTTAACAGAGTCGATAATCGATTCAGAATTTACTGATTCGCAAGTATCGGGCTGTTCAATGCTGACAGTCGGAAAGCCTTCTGAATCAGGTGCCTTAATTTTAAAGCAGACAAGATTGTCAGGAGCGACAAAAAATTCTATTTCAGCTTTACCGAACTTACACTCAAGAAGACCTTTATCAAAATACTGTCTGATATTGTAATCATTCAGGTTGATATTTCCGATACGGATACTACCTACGGTTTTTATTCCGCCGTCACCGTGTGCACCCGGATTGAATTTCCAGAAGTCACACTTGGACAAGTGAATGATAAGATCTTTATCGTCATTATCAAAAACGATGCCGAGGTCGCCGTTACCGCACATTGCGCCTGATGGAATTTTATAAAGTATGCCGCCATCATCGGTATTGATCGGTTTTGATTTTATTTCATTAAAATATGTATTCATCGTATCACCATTATTTTCAGATCTTCATTTAAAATCAACTGTTGTTTACTCTCAAATCATTCTTTGAAGAAATCTTTTTCCGCAGATAAAATATCATCTTTAGTTATCGAAAACAGTGCAACGGTTTTGGAATCATCGCTTCCGCCTATACGGTAAGCGAGCTTCGTAATAACCAACTCGTAAAAATTACGTACTTCACGTCCGTTTCCAAAATGTATGCTTTTCTGAGAGTACATCCTTTCAAATACACGGCGCAACTCTGCACGAGCTTCATCGTCGATGATATAATTTTTTGCAAGTTTTACAAAAATTTTCTCAAGCTCATCGGCTTTATAATCTTCAAAATTTATAGTCTTCGTAAATCTTGATTGCAGACCCGGATTACTGTTTATAAAATTCTGCATCTCTTTTGTATATCCTGCAACGATAACAATAAGATTTGTACGGTTATCTTCCATCGCCTTGAGCAAGGTATCAATCGCTTCCTGTCCGAAGTCCTTTTCGCCACGGTTTGCAAGCGTATATGCTTCGTCGATAAAGAGTATTCCACCGAGAGCGTTGTCAATAACCCTTTTGGTTTTCACCGCTGTCTGTCCGATATACTCTGCAACGAGAGAGCTTCTGTCCACCTCTATACACTCAGGTTTCGATATCAATCCTATTTCATGATAAACCTCTGCAACGATTCTCGCCACGGTAGTTTTTCCCGTTCCGGGATTTCCTGTAAACACCATATGCTTTGAAAAAGGCATAACCGGGATTTTTTTCTCTTCGCAGAGTTTTTGATATTTAGCTAAGCGAACCAGCTCTTCAATTTCTTTTTTTACATTGCCCAATCCTATCATTTCATTAAGACGGATAAGTGCATCATTTTTCTTTTCTGCTTTTTCTTCAGTACCTGTCACAGCCAAAACATCTTCTTTGGTGATCACATCCGGATTTGCAGGGTTTGTTGATGAAACTCTTACCGCAAGTTTTGTGATTACATCCTGATAAAAGTTTCTTACATCACGACCGTTTCCGAATTTCGGTCCCCTATTATTGTACATCTTTTCAAAATAGCTGTGCAGTAACTCTTCAGCATCTGAATCTATCGTGTAATCATCCGATGCTGCTGTTTTATGGAAAATAGCATTGAGCTGCTCACTGTTATAATCATCAAAATGCAGCACTTGCTTAAAACGCGACTTAAGTCCGGGATTACTTGAAATAAAGTCATTCATTTCGTCGGTATACCCTGCAACGATAACCATAAGATTGTCTCTGTGGTCTTCCATTGCTTTAAGCAAAGTATCAATGGCTTCCTGACCAAAATCTTTTTCCGAATCTTTTTTTACAAGAGTATATGCCTCGTCAATGAAAAGTACACCGCCAAGCGCTTCCTCGATTTTTTCTTTGGTTTTAATGGCTGTTTGTCCGATGTGTCCGGCAACGAGATCTGCACGGTCAACCTCAACAACCTCATCTTTTTCCAGAAGACCCTGTTCGCGATATAACTTAGCAATTATTCGTGCAACCGTTGTTTTACCTGTTCCCGGATTACCTGTGAACACCATATGCATAGAAACAGGTGAAGTTTTTTTGCCTTCTTTCTTCCTTTTAATCTGATACTGAAGAAGTTGAATCATTTCTGATACATTTTGTTTTATAGAATCCAGACCAATCAGAGAGTTCAGCTCATCTATAGCCGATCCGGATTCGCGCTTAGTATCGCTTATATTACTATCAGTTCTCTCATACAATTTGTGGTCTTCAATATATTGCTTAACAGCTTTTACATTTTCAGCAGCCTGTGCATTTCCAAGCTTCGCTGCCTTCTGATAGTATTCAAGTGCAGTAAATTTATCCTGCGGAACACCTAAGCCGTTACTGTAACACACACCAAGGTCGTTGTACGCAGTAGCGTAACCTTGTGAAGCAGACAATCTCAGCCAATACAATGCTTTAGAATAATTCGTGGTAACTCCTTTTCCGAAAAGATATGCATTGCCGACACGATACTGGTCTTCAGCCTTACCCGCTTTTGCAGATTCAAGTAATGAATCAAAATTTCCGTTACTTTCGTTGTCATTATTAGGCTTGGATATAAGATTTTCTTCAATATATTTTTTTACAGCTTCTGCATTTTTAGCAGCTTGTTCATTTCCGAACCTTGCCGCCTTCTGATAGTATTCAAGTGCAGTAAACTTATCCTGAGGAACGCCTAAGCCGTTACTGTAGCATACACCGAGATTATTATATGCACCGTGAAAATTTTGTTCAGCTGATTTTCTCAGCCACAATAATGCTTTTGAATAATCCTTATTCACTCCTAATCCGAACAAAAAGCAGTGACCCATAAAATTTTGAAACTCAGCATCACCGTCCTGTGCCAATACACTAGCATCCACCACAGCTTTTTCATACTGCTCCATAACAAAATATGCATTAATAACAGCACGTCTTATTTTACCATCATTGGTACCCCATGCATATTTATCTATACGATCTATCATCGACAGTGCCTTTTCTTTATCTGCTGGTGATGTACTTTTGAGGTAATAATCTTTGTAATAAGTACAAGCCAGAGCTTTATCCATCTTTGTGCCATAACCCATTTCGAGAAAAAAGCCCACATTTCTGTACGCTAAAACGCAACCGTTAGCCACTGCTTTTTCGAACCAGAATAAAGCTTTTTCATTACTTTTTTTAACACCGTTTCCCTTATGGTAGGCATAACCGAGATTATTCTGTGCATCAGCATGTCCCATTTCTGCCGCCTTCATGTAAAGGGGGAAGGATTTATTAAAGAGTTTTTTATTTTCATATTCAACTGCAGAATTGTACAGTTCATTCGCATTCGGTGAATTTATCATTTCATTTTCATTCCTTGCTATTCTTTGACTGTGGTTTTGATTTTTTATTATTTCTTTGTAGGACTGACAACAGTCTCAACAGAAACTCTCAATCTCCTTACCTTCATAGAAGACAGGGAAATCAAAGTGTATACTTTTGAGAATACACCCATCAGGCAATCTGTCGGGATAAAGTTCACACAACTTATGAAACTGCCAAAAAAGTCCCACTTTTCCTTATCTGTAAATTTATCATAAAGCCGGTCAAAATACAAGAGATATTTATAAACATTATCTTCAGAAATCTACTTCTGAACGATTGCGTTTATTTGTGACTCGAATTCAGAAGCCTCACATTCAATACTGTCGATTTTCTCATAAAGCTTGTCCACTCTTACCTGCATATCATTGTATTTGATCTTCATAAAAAACTTTAAAAATCTGCACTAAAGTACAATGTGCAAGGCGAAAAAAACTTATATAATATAATCGATGTATAGCAAATATACATAAATTCTCAAAACAAAAGGAGAGTAATATTATGAAAAGATTATTGGCATTGATGCTTGCATTGGCAATGGTTATGGCTGTTGCAGCCTGTGGCAAGGATGGCGGCGAAACACCCGACAACAAAGAACCTGACACAACTGCTTCAACAGAAGCAAAGCTTGAAGAAAAGGCTATTGCTGAATACCTCGAGGGTGTCGGCCCCGTTAAGCTTTCCAACAGCTATGTGGAGCTTACAGTTCCCGAGGGCTATGGATATAAAATTACTGATGCAAACGATAAAGAGGGCGAAAGCCAGTTCTGGGTTGATATTGAAATTAAAAA
>JAZRNG010000036.1:0-5732 GCA_045648065.1 Acutalibacteraceae bacterium
GGTAAATGGCATCTTGGTGACTACGGTGAATATCTTCCCACAAATCAGGGCTTTGATTATTTCTACGGAAGCCACCACGTTAACGATATGACTCCCTTCTATCACGTAAAAGAGGAAGCAGGTCAGTACGAAATCGTTCACGGCTATGACGAGCTTGAAGACCAGAGTATGGCAACAAAGTGGATTCACGATGAAATCACTCAGTGGGTGACAGATACGGTTACAAATTCTGATGAACCTTTCTTTGCTTACTATGCTTCTCCGTGGCCTCACGGTCCTGTCTATGCAGGCGATGACTTTGACGGTACGACAGGTATGGGTACATATGTCGACTGTGTAACGGAGTTTGACTACTATCTCGGTCAGCTCTTTACTACTCTTGAAGAGCTTGGTGTAATGGATGACACAATCATCATCTTCACTTCAGATAACGGTCCTGCGCTTGAAGGCTCGGTAAATGAGCTTCGTGGCGGTAAGTACCTCGCTTATGAAGGCGGACAGAAAGTTCCGTTTATGATACGCTGGGGCAATAACGGTGGTCTCTGGGATGCAGGTACAACCCTTGAACAGAGCGCTGTGCTCGTTGACCTTTTCCCGACGCTCATTGACCTTTGTGGTATTACCGGTAACGGAGGACAGAAGAATTATCTGCCGACAGACCGTACGATCGATGGTGTTTCAATGCGTTCACTTCTGGATAATGACAGCGTTATCCATACAAAAGAGCATCCGATTCTTCATATGAAGCGTGAAAAGCTCAAGGCTATTCAGTATACCGTGCCGACAGCAGATGTTCTTGCTAATGAAAACTACAAGAACTATGACCACGCTGTCCTCAAGGATAATGAGTATGTTACATTCAAGTATTTTGAAAATATCCAGAATGACAACTCTGCTTTCTTTGACAAATACCGTAAAAACTGGCTTCATATTCTTACTGATGACGTTGGTGAAAACTATAACAGAACGACGGTTTATCCTGAAATTGCAGACGAAATGAATGCGAAAATGGATGAGGTAATGGATTCGTTCAAGGAAAACCGCAGAGGACTCAACAGAGATTACTATAAAGAAAAATAAACATAAGAGGTAAGCCATGCCACCGTTATCCATAATGATCAAACCTGCATCAAGCCTTTGTAATATGAGGTGCAGATACTGTTTTTATCACGATGTTACCGAGCAGAGAGATGTCAAGTCTTTCGGAGTTATGAGTGAAACTACTGCAGAAAACCTCATCACAAAAGCTCTGAGGTTTGCGAACGGTGAAAGCGTGGCTTTTGCCTTTCAGGGCGGAGAACCGCTGATTGCAGGGCTTGATTACTTCAGGAGTTTTGTAAAGCTTGTAAAAAAACACAACGTTTTTTCGAGTCAGATTTATTTTTCCCTGCAGACGAACGGTACACTTGTGACCGAAGAATGGGCAGAGTTTTTTAAAGAAAATGGGTTTCTTATAGGACTCAGCCTTGACGGTGACTTTGAAAACAACCGTTTTCGTGTGGACGAAAAGGGGAACAATACCTTTTATAAAATACTCAACACGGCACAGCTTTTTCAAAATGTGGGAGTGGACTTCAATATCCTTACCGTGCTTACGGGAAACTGTGCCGATAACATCGATGATATTTATAAATTCTTCAGGTCAAAAGGTTTTAAATTTCTACAGTTCATTCCGTGTCTTCGTCCGTTTGGGGACAAGAGCGAAAGCGAACTCTATATGACCAACGAACAGTATGCCGACTTCCTGATAAAGTGCTTCAATTACTTTGTGAAGGACTATGTAAGAGGGGAATATACGAGCATAAGATATTTTGATAATCTCGTGCATCTTTATGTCGGCAACAGACCTGAACAGTGCGGAGTGTGCGGACATTGTACACATCAGTTTGTCGTTGAGGGTAACGGCAATGTTTATCCCTGCGACTTCTACTGTACGGACGAGTGGCTTCTCGGAAACGTGAATGAAGAAAGCTTTGCAGACCTTGCAAACTGCGAAAAGGCGAAAAAGTTCATCCTTGACAGTCTGAAGGCTGACGAAAAATGCAGGGAGTGTAAGTTTTATCCGATCTGCCGAAGTGGTGGATGCAAACGTAACCGTGCTGACCGTGATTATTGCGAAGCATACAAAAAGTTTTTCTCATCATGTTTGCCGCTCTTCAGAGTGTTTATAAATGAAAAGAAGACCTGAGAAATCAGGTCTTAATTTTTTTGTATTTTTTTGATTATTATATTTAATTTTTTTATGTTTTGTGTTATCATATATTCTGTATAAATTTGGAATACTTTCAAAGCTGTTTATGAAAGGAACGAGTGATAAATATGAATTTCAAAAAGAGCAATGCAACAATTTATTTTCCGGGCAAGGAAAGCCTTGAGGGTGTAACTGATATGTGCATCGCTGCACATCAGGATGATATCGAAATCATGGCTTACGGTCCTATTTCAGAGTGCTACAAAAGTGACACACGTAATTTCTGCGGTGTTGTTATGACTGACGGTGCAGGCAGTCCGCGTGCAGGTGAGTACAGCGACTACACAAATGAGCAGATGAAGGAAGTAAGAATCCAGGAGCAGAACGATGCTGCAAAGCTCGGTAATTATACAGCGATTCTTCAGCTCGGCTACGCTTCATCAGAAATTAAAGACGGCAATAACAAGGACACTGTTGACGAGCTTTACGACATCCTTTGTCAGGTGAAGCCCGAAAGACTTTATACACATAACCTTGCAGACAAGCACGAAACACACGTGGCGGTTGTCCTTCGCGTGATCGAGGCTGTCCGCCGTATGCCTGAGGATATCCGACCGAAGGAAATTGTTGCACTTGAAGTATGGCGTAACCTCGACTGGCTTCCTGACAGCGAGAAGGTTTGCGTTGATACATCAAAATATCCTCAGCTTGCAGAAGATCTCATTACAGTTTACCGTTCACAGGTTGTCGGCGGTAAGAGCTATGACAAGGCAGCTATCGGCAGACGCTGTGCAAATGCAACCTTCTTCGAGTCACACAATACGGATGAAGCATCAAGCCAGAGCTTCGGTCTTGACCTTACACCGCTTGTAAACGGTGAGGATTCTCCGGTCGATTACATCACAGGTTACATTGAAAAATTCAAATCTGAAGTAGAAAACACAATAGAGAGGCTTACAAAATGATTAACTTTGGTACAGGCGGCTGGAGAGCCGTAATTGGTGAAGATTTCATTTGTGAAAATATTGTAAAGGTTGCTGCGGGTATCCTTGCCCTTGCAGAAAAAGAGGGTAAGACTTCTAAACCGATTCCTGTCGGATATGACCGCCGTTTCCTTTCAGAAAGTGCAGCAAAGTGGGTGGCAGAGGTACTTGCAGCAGGCGGTATTGATGTATGGTTTATGCCGCGTTCCACTCCGACACCTCTTGTAATGCACATGGTCAAGGACAGCGAACTTTACTACGGTATAGAGATCACTGCGAGCCACAACCCAGCTAATTATAACGGCATCAAGCTTATCGTAGAAGAGGGTCGTGACGCTCCGCTTGAAACTACACAGGAGCTCGAAAAGCTCATCTCCGAAGTGGAGAAGGTCGAAAGAATCAGCTTTGAAGAGGGAATCGACAGCGGAAAGATTGTATATCTCCGCAATCCGTTCAATAAGTTCCTTGACGATATAATCGGACTTCTTGATATGGAAGCTCTCCGTGAACGTGGTCTTCGTGTTCTTTTTGATACAATGCACGGCTCAGGTGCTTACCCCTTGCAGGTTATTTTCCACACGGCACGTTGCACGATCGACACGATGAACCTCAATAAGGATGCGTGGTTCGGAGGTATGATGCCTGCTCCGAGCGAGAATACACTCGGACTTCTTCGTGACGGTGTTATCCGCGGTAACTATGATCTTGGTATCGCTATGGACGGTGACGGTGACCGACTCGGTATCATCGATCATTGCGGCAGATACATAGATGCAAACGAGATTCTTTGTCTTCTTTACTACTATCTTGTTAAATATAAAGGTTGGAAAGGTCCTGTTGTACGTAACCTTGCTACTACTCATATGCTTGATAAGATAGCAGAATCTTTCGATGAGAAGTGTTACGAAGTACCCGTAGGATTCAAGTACATCTCTTCAAAGATTGACGAGGTGGACGCAGTTCTCGGTGGTGAATCTTCGGGCGGTCTTACTGTAAGAGGTCACATCCACGGTAAGGACTCTGTCTATGCGGCGTCTCTTATGGCTGAGATGATAAGTGTCGTCGGCAAATCTCCGTCAGATATGATTGACGAGCTGAAAGAGGAATTCGGCGAGTTTGTAATGGTTGAGGACAACCTCCGCTTTGAACCTGAGTACAAGGCTACAGTTAACGATATTCTTATGGTTAAAAAGCTTCTGCCTGACTTCGCAAAGGAAGTTGTCCGTGTAAACTATGAGGACGGTTGTAAGGTTTACTTTGAGGATGACAGCTTCGTTATCTGCCGATTCTCAGGTACAGAGCCACTTCTTCGTATTTTTGCGGAGAGTTCAGATAAAGAAACAGCAAATTCTTATATCACAGCATTCAGAAAATTTTTAAATATTTAAGGAGTGTTTAAGATGAGAGATTTAACAAAGTATCAGGGCGTAATTCCTGCATTTTACGCTTGTTATGAAGATAACGGTGACGTAAGTGCAGAACGTACAGCGAATTTTGCAAAGTACCTTCTTGAAAAGGGTGTAAAGGGTCTTTACGTCTGCGGTTCATCAGGTGAATGCATTTACCAGAGCAAGGAAGAAAGAAAAATTATCCTCGAAAGTGTTATGAAGGCTGTTGGCGGAAAGATGACGATTATCGCTCACGTTGCTTGTAACAATACAAAGGATTCGATGGAGCTTGCGGCTCACGCTGAAAGCCTCGGAGTTGATGCGATCGCTGCAATCCCTCCGATTTATTTCCACCTTCCCGAAGATTCAATCGCAAAGTACTGGAACGATATTTCATCAGCAGCACCTAATACTGATTTTGTAATCTATAACATTCCTCAGCTTGCAGGTGTATCACTTACAATGCCTCTTTTCAAAAAGATGCTTGAAAATCCCCGTGTGATCGGCGTTAAAAACTCATCAATGCCTGTCCAGGATATCCAGATGTTCAAAATGGAGGGCGGTGAAGATTGTATTATCTTCAACGGTCCGGACGAGCAGTTCATTTCAGGTAGAATCATCGGTGCAGGCGGCGGAATCGGTGGTACTTACGGCGTTATGCCTGAACTTTTCCTTAAGGCTGACGAACTTCTTAAGGAAGGCAAAATCACAGAAGCTTGTGAAATTCAGCACGCTATTGACAAGATTATCTATGCTATGTGCTCTTGTAAGTGCAATATGTACGCTGCAGCAAAGCAGATTCTCAGAGAACAGGGTGTTGAGTGCGGTTCAGTACGTGCTCCTCTTGCTGAAATTACAGAAGAAGGAATCGGCCTTGCACACAATGTAAAGGTTATGATTGACGAAGCTATTGAAAAGTACGTTGGTTGAGGTGCATTATGAACAGAGAATATTTGCTTGAAACTCAGAAATGGGTAAAAGAAGAGCTTGACCGCTGTGTTAATTTCTGGCTCAAAAACGGTATGGACGAGGTTAATGGTGGCGTTTACACTTGTCTTGACAGAGAAGGTAAGATTTATTCGACAGATAAAAGCGTATGGATGCAGGGCAGATGCGGTTGGATTTTCGCATATCTCTGCAAGGTCTACGGTGTAAAGGATGAGTGGCTCA
>JAZRNG010000037.1:0-11962 GCA_045648065.1 Acutalibacteraceae bacterium
CCTTCCTTCCGAAGCCGATCTACGGTATCGCAGGTTCAGGTATGCACACAAATATGTCCCTTTTCGATAAGGATGGCAACAATGTTTTCTATGATCCTGACGGAGAGTATGGTCTTTCAAAGACAGCACTTCAGTTCATCGCAGGTATCATGAAGCATATCAAGGCAACTACAGCTATCAATAATCCGCTTGTTAACTCATACAAGCGTCTTGTACCGGGTTATGAAGCTCCTGTTTATATCGCCTGGTCAGCTTCCAACCGTTCAGCACTCGTACGTGTGCCGAAGGCGAGAGGTAAGGGTACAAGAGTTGAGCTCCGCAGTGCCGACCCTGCTTGTAACCCTTATCTTGAAATGGCACTCTGTCTTCTTGCAGGTCTTGACGGTATTGAAAAAGGCTATATGCCTCCGAAGTCAACTGTCAAGAATATCTTTGACATGACTCCCAAAGAGAGAGAAGCAGACGGCATCACGTCACTTCCCGGCTCACTTGAAGAAGCTGTGGATGCTTTTGAAGCAAGTGATTTTATCAAAGAGTCACTCGGTGATCACGTTTATACAAAGTTTATCGAAGCTAAGAGAAGAGAGTGGGAAGGCTACCGCACTTCAATTTCTCAGTGGGAAATCGATAACTACCTTGCTAAATATTAAAAAAATAAACCTCCCGATCGGGAGGTTTTAATTTTTATTATTTACATTTTGTAAGCTTATAACCGTTCTTCTTGTGATGCTCGTGAATCTGCTCTGTTACGTCGATGATGATGTCTACGCTCTTTTCAAGTGTGTTCATATCAAGTCCGTCGCAAGTGTCGCGGTATGTATGATAGTAGTTAGTAACATCGGGCTTCTGTGCAGCAAAAGTGATTGTCTTGTAGCCTGCACGGCAGATCGGAGTACTGTCGCAACCACCGACGGGGTTTGAAATTATGTTCGGCTTAACACCCGCATTTTCAAATGCCTTGACGAGCATATTTTTCATATCATCGTCAAACTTTGACATAAGCCAGGAGTCACCCTTGACAGCGTTGAAATGCTCGTAGTCGCGAAGGCTGTCGATGTTGAAGAAGTACGGATTGATAAGTAAATCCTTGTCACCTGCGTGAGCCTTCATAAATGCCTCTGAACCCTTGAGTCCTGCTTCTTCACTACCGAGTGAAGCGATGATTACACGGCAGTTGTCAGGGAGCTTGTCGGGGTTTTCCTTGAAGTACTTACCCATAAAGATCGAAGCACCTACGCCTGTGAGGTTATCCATAGCACCGGGAGATGCCTTTTTCTTGTCATGTGAAAGATAGATGCAAAGTGAATACAAACCGTAAACGAAAAGAAGAGGTACGACAAGAAGGAAAATGTAGTATCCTTTATGCATTTCTTCGGGCTTTACAACACTCCACATACCTGCGAAGAAACGAAGGAGTGAACCTATAATAATCGAAACCACACCAACGACACCAAGAACTGTACGAAGGATCATTGTCTTAGGATTCTTTGCAGCCATCTGCCAGAGCCAACTGCTGTCTGCGTGACCGCTGAAAACTATCGTATGATCGATCGGACCTTTGCCGTCCATTACTGAGTAAACGTTGCAGCTTTCTTCCTGTTTGAAGAGCTTGTCAAACCATCCCTTATAGGTGAAAACCTGAACAACTGCAAAAATCAATGTGCAGAGTGAAACGATGAAAGATGCGACCGGATGAATGTAGTAAAGAGCGAGTGCTGCGAAACCTGCATAACCGAGGTAGGGGATAGCGCCGATACTTGCACGTGGAGCGAGCTTGAATTTTTCTACAGTCGGTTTCACGCCTGTAGCATTTTCCATTATTTTTGCAATATCAGCCTGCGCAGCTTTTTCTTCTTCGCTGCCGGGAAGGCGGGGACCGTGCTTGTCAATGATTACTTTGCAAAAATCAAAAATCATTTTTGCACCTTGTTTGGCTGTTGACATAAGTTTTCCTCCGTTTTTATCTAAATTACATTGAATAAAATATACCACAATTTATATATGCAGTCAAGAAAAACAGACGGTAAGACCGTCTGTTTTTTTATGTTATTCCGAGATTATTTTATACAGCTTTTCGTAGTCTGAGAGTGAGATTTTTCCGTCTTCTGAAATCGGCTCACAGTTTTCAAGATGCTGACTGAGAAGCTCAGGATTTTCAATGACCTGTCTTGCAATATAGTCGATTTCAAAGAGGTTTTCTTCATAAAGGATTTTCTGTGTGTCGCTCAGACCTGACTTGAAGTTAGCAAAGTCCTGCTTTGCTTCGTCTGCAGTAAAGTCGCTGTTCTGAGTGTAGTTGAGAAGCTTGTATACTATCTGATATCCCTTCGTTACAGAACCTGCAGTGCCGAGGGGGAAATCCTTGATATTGTTAAGTATGGTATCAAGGCTGTCTGTCTCTTTTTTTGTGACGCTTGTAGTTGTGCTTGAAGTAGTGTCGGATATAGGCTGAGTGATTTCGTTTTCGGTGGGTTCGTCAGTAATAACCGACGGTTCGGTGGTGGTTTCCTTTTCACCGAAACTTATCTCACAAGCACAGAAAACAGAAACGATTACAGCAAGAATGGAGATAACTCCGATTATTTTAGAAAACTTTTTCATTTCAGATACTCCTTAAAGTTTATTAATTACATTATATCAGCATTATTCTTTTTTGCAAGTGCGAAATAAATTTGCTTTTTGTACAGATTTAAAGTATACTGATGTTATCGTAATTGAAGGCGGAGGCGTTTTTTATGAAACTGAGTTATATAGTACCGGTTTATAAAGTCGAAAAATATCTTTCGCAGTGTGTGGAGTCCATTCTTTCACAGACTATGGATGACTATGAGATAATACTTGTCGACGACGGTTCGCCCGATGCCTGTCCCGCAATGTGTGATCGCTTTGCGGAGAGTTACCCTGACAGAATCCGTGTGGTACATAAAACGAACGGGGGACTTGCATCTGCACGAAATGCAGGACTTGGTGTGGCGAAAGGTGACTATATATTCTTTGTCGACAGCGATGATTACCTTGAAGGTGATAAGGTAAAGGAGATTTACGCAAAAGCCGTGGAGTTTGACGCTGATATTCTTCAGACTTCTTACTTTACTTTTACGGAAAATACAGGCGAAAGAGGAGTTGTCCGTACTTCGTTTGAAACTGAGAAGCTCATGACGCACGAAGATATGGAAAAAGAGCTGTGCTATATTTCTTCAAAAACACGGGTAATATTTGTCTGGCGTAATCTATATAAAAGAGAATTCCTTGAGAAAAACGGAATCGTTTTCGAGGAAAAGCTTCTTATGGTAGAGGACGGACCGTTCAATATGCAGGCGTATTCTACTGCTGACCGTTTTGTTGCTGTAGATATTCCGGTGCTGTGCTACAGGATACGTGATGACAGCCTTCAGCGTCAGAAATATGTTCCCGATTATGATAAATGGATTTCGTGGAATTGGTCACTCAAGGTGAAGTATTACTCAGAAAACTGCACTCAGTCACATGTTTTTTATGAGGATCTGGGAGAGTATACTATCAGATCTTTGTTTCCTATGCTTCTGGGAAATGTTTACCGCAACAAGCCTGAGGAAAGCTACGCTGTGCTTAAGCGTATAGGGAATTCTGAGATGATGAGGAAGTCTTTTGCTGACTGTGATATAAATAAATTCAGGTCAAAGTCTCTTGATTGGCTGATGATATGGTTTATGAAGAATAAAATTTATCTTCCGGCACATCTGATATGTAAATTTATACTTTACAAGTAAATACAAAAAAGGAGTCGGAGACGGCTCCTTTTATTTTTATCTGTCTGTTTGCGACAAAAAAATCCGTACGCATCTTTTATAATATCAGCGAGGTGGTTGAGGTGATAGTTTATGCCGATGTGCTGATAGTGGTGAATCTTTTTGTAAATTATATGCTTCTGATGTGCTCGTCTATGATAATGAAAAAGCACACAAGTCGCCTGAGAATTCTCCTGGGAGCAACCATAGGTGCATTCTACGGACTTGTGATTTTTTTACCGGAGCTTCATCATGCTGTTGAAGTCTTACTGAGAATAGCGGTAACGGTAGCGATAGTGCTCGGAACGTTTGGATTTAAAAATTTCCCATCGTTTTTCAGAGGGTTTTTTACTTTTTTAGGTGTCAGCTTCGCTTTCGGAGGGATCATGTACGTGCTGTGGGTTACGGTGACACCTATAGGAATGATATACAGTAACGGAGCTGTTTATTTTGATATCGACCTTTCAATACTTGCAATTTCTACCGTTGTCAGTTTTGCTGTAGTGAGTGTGGTTGCTCATTTTACTGCAAGGCGCACACCTAAAGATTCAGTAGCACTGGTGAAAATCCATCACAAGGGAAAAACGCTGAATCTCACGGCACTGATTGATACGGGCAACACCCTTTGTGAAAACTTCAGCGGGTATCCCGTTATACTCGGTGAGTTCGACAGTCTTGAAAAGATAGTGCCTGACGTGGTGCGGGAGTTCCTTGACGGTGGAGATGTTTCGGCTTCATCTGAAATGAGACTCGTAATGCATCAGACGGTGTCAGGAACGGGGATCTTGCCTGTATTCAGACCTGACAGTATTGAAGTGAAGTCTGTATCTCACAGCATAAAAACAAATGAAGTTTATATTGCGGTAATAAAAAATAATCTTTCAAGGGGTGAGTATGAGTTGATACTTAATCCCGCAATATTTGACGAGGAGAAGATATATGTTCAAGCTGTTAAATAAAATCAGAGATATCATTCTGAAAATGAAATCGGACGAACAAAATACGGTCTACTACGTAAACGGTCCCGAAACACTGCCTCCACCGCTGAGTAAAGAGGAAGAAATGTTGCTTATGGAAGAGCTTTCAAATGGTGACGAGTCCGTCAGGGAAAAGCTGATAGTCCATAATCTGAGACTTGTGGTATACATAGCTAAAAAATTTGAAAATTCGGGCGTTGGTATAGAAGATCTTGTTTCGATAGGTACCATAGGACTGATCAAGGCAGTAAATACGTTCCGTCCTGATAAAAACATTAAACTTGCGACTTATGCTTCAAGGTGTATCGAAAATGAAATACTTATGTTTCTGAGAAAAACGAGTCAGCTGAGAAACGAAGTGTCTATTGATGAACCATTGAATGTTGACTGGGACGGCAACGAGCTTTTACTCTCCGATATACTCGGAAGCGAAGCGGATCTTGTAAATAAAGACATAGAGCTTGAGGATGAGAAAAACCTTCTTATAAAGACCATCAACTCAATGAGTGAACGTGAACGGACTATTATGTCGATGCGGTTCGGCCTCGACGGCAAAAGGGAACATACTCAGAAAGAAGTGGCGGATATACTCGGAATTTCTCAAAGCTATATATCACGTCTGGAAAAAAGAATCATAGAACATCTGAGAAAAGAAATAGAAAAAGTTTCGTGAAAGCAAAATTAATATTGAAATATCTTTAACAATAATGTATACTTGTCTTATCCTTTAGTAAGGAAAGGAGAAGCGATGCACTACATTGTTATGGACCTTGAATGGAATAACACCTACGCAAAACGCATCAAAGGGTTCATCAATGAAGTGATTGAAGTCGGAGCTGTTATGCTCGATGAAAATCTCAATTACGTTGATGAGTTTTCCTGTATGGTTCGCTCTCAGATCGGTAAAAAGCTTCGCGGCAATGTAAAAAGACTTACGCACATTACAAATGATGAAGTAAGAAACGGCGAACCTTTTACAAAGGTAATGAGCGAATTCAAGCGTTGGATCGGTGACAGGGAAAATGTTATTCTGACATGGGGCGACGGAGACATCAGAGTGCTTATTGAAAACTACCGTTATCTCAACGGGCTTCAGGTTTTACCGTTTCTCACGAATTATCTCGACATCCAGCATTACTTTCAGGTAAAAAAAGAAATTCCTAAAGCAAAGCAGATAGGCTTGTTTGCTGCAGCTGAGCTCGTAGGAGTGGACCCTGAACTTTTTGCACATCACAGAGCACTGGATGACAGTATGGTGACCGCAGAGTGTCTTAAAAAGGTTTTTGATGAAGAGGATTTCTTCGAACACGTTGTGAAATGTGACGATGCATTTTATCAGAAGCTTCAGTACAGACCTCATGCGATCGGCAATATCAACCATCCGCTTGTGGATAAGACTCTTTTGTCATTTAAGTGCGATAAGTGCGGTTCAAAAGGGGAGCAGCTTACGGACTGGAGATATTCCAATCAGTTTTTCAGAGCAAATTTCCACTGTCCGAACTGTAATTATGATGCACGTGTAGCCGTGAGATTCAAAAAGTACTTTGACAGACTGGAAACGAAAAAGAACGTTTCCATAATCAGCAACGAAAAAGTGAAGAAATAGCTGATTAAGAGCAGAGCCTTGGATATAAAATCCAAGGCTGCTTTTTTGTTCAAAAGTTAGAAATTGTAATGTGACCACTATATCTTGTTGACAATTGGGCTGTTGTGATATAAAATTATACAAAAGAGGTCTGAGAAGCAATATTATTATGCCGACAAGATTGATTGAATAGCGGATTTAAGTCTTGTCAGTAACTGTTGACGAGACTTTTTTTGTTTGACTCTGCGGTCATAGAAAAATAATTGAAGGGATGTTGTTTATGGCAAAAAAAGAAAAGTTTGTCGTTGGTGAGCAGGGTATCCATGATGCATCTGTACTCGGAAAACCGAGAATGTTTGTTCTTGGTATCCAGCATACATTTGCGATGTTTGGTGCTACGGTGCTCGTGCCGATTCTGACAGGACTTGACGTTTCTACGACGCTTCTTATGGCGGGTCTGGGCACTTTGTTTTTCCACCTTGTTACAAAAGGAAAGGTTCCGGCCTTTCTCGGTTCGTCATTCGCTTTCCTTGGCGGGTACGGAGCGGTTGCTCCTTTCCTTGACAAGAACGGTGAGGTATGGAAAGACGGTGCAGGCGATAAGTTTGCTAACCTTGAAATGCTCCCGTATGCTTGCCTTGGTGTTGCGGTTGCGGGTCTGATTTATCTCGTTTTTGCTCTGTTGATCAAGATTGTCGGCGTTACAAAAATTATGAAGTTTTTCCCGCCTGTAGTTACAGGTCCGATCATCATCGCAATCGGTCTCAGCCTTGCAGGTTCTGCAGTAAGCAACTGTAAAACGTGCTGGCCGCTTGCTCTCATTGCACTTGCAATCGTAATTATATTCAATATCTGGGGCAAGGGAATGGCAAAGATTATACCGATTCTTCTTGGTGTTGTTGGCTCATACATTATCGCTATTATAGTAGGTAATGTAATAGGATACGAACCGATGGCTGTTGATTTCTCAGGTGTTCAGACTATCGCTTCAAATATTGCAAACGGTAAAATCTTCGCTTCTGACGGACTTATCGGTATTCCTATCGTGAAGGAGGCAACTGTACTCGGTGTAGACTTTAAAGAGACAGGTAAAATCTTGAATGCTGTAATCGCAATTGCACCTATCGCACTCGCTACGATGATGGAACACATCGGTGATATCTCTGCTATCAGTGCGACCTGCGGTAAAAACTTTATCGCAAACCCCGGACTTCACAAGACACTTGTGGGTGACGGTATTGCGACAACTATGGCTTCTCTCGTAGGTGGTCCCGCCAATACGACTTACGGTGAAAACACAGGCGTTCTCGCTCTTTCAAGAGTTTATGACCCGAAGGTTGTCAGAATAGCGGCTGTATTTGCAGTAGGCATTTCTTTCTTCCCGATAGTTGCAGCGGTTATCAGTTCTATTCCGACGGCTATCATCGGTGGTATCTCATTCATTCTTTATGGTATGATTTCAGGTATCGGTGTGAGAAACGTTGTTGAAAATAAAGTTGATTTCTCAAAGAGCCGTAACCTTATCGTAGCGGCAGTTATCCTTGTATGTGCCCTCGGTATCGGAAGCATCAGTTTCTCAATCGGCAAGGTTACAGTTACACTCACAGCTCTTGCTGTTGCGGCTATTGCAGGTATCCTTCTCAATGCAATCCTTCCCGGAAATGATTACGTTTTCGAGGCTGAGAAGTATGACAATGCAAAAGAGTCCAAAGGTGACAAAAAGTAATACGGATCAGATAATCAGGGACTGCTTTCCGCAGTCCCTTTTCTTGTGCGAAATATCACGGAAATTCGGGTTTATTGGGGTGATAAATTGGGTTTATACACGTAGGGATGGGCCTCCGGGACCATCCGTAGATTCTGCTGTATATCGGACGGTCGAGGACGCCCGTCCCTACGATCTCGTTCAGATTGGGTTCGTAGGGCGTGACGCTCGTCGACACGCCGTAATTTTTAGTAGAATATCGGCACGTCGTAAAAGTCGTGCCCTACATTTTTGATTCAAGCGAGTACGTAGGGGACGGGTCGCCCGTCCCGTCAGAATTTGTGCAAAATCTACGGGAGCCGAAACGACTCCCCTACATACACGACCGGAGTAGGCTGTTGTATTTCAGCGTCGCAGACCCTCGACTATTCGTTATTAGCTATTATTTATTATCTGCAATGGTGCAACATTTGCCCGTCAACCCCGAATTTATCAATTAAAATCCGACTGTTTTTATTTTACTTTTCTGAGAGAATATGCTATATTGTACACAATAAATCCGAGAGGTGATCAAATGCGTATTTACGATATTATATATAAAAAACGTAACGCTGAAGAGCTTACAGACGAAGAAATAAAGTTTTTCGTCAGAGAAAGTCTTGAAGGAAGTATAAAGGACTATCAGATAACAGCTCTTCTTATGGCAATCTGCTTTAACGGTATGACCGAAAGAGAAACAGCGACTCTTACGATGGAGATGGCTGAGTCCGGTGATATGGTTGATCTGTCCGGGATAGATGGCTATACTGTGGATAAACACAGTACGGGCGGTGTCGGTGACAAGACGACTCTTATTGTGACTCCGATAGTTGCTTCGCTCGGCGGAAAGGTTGCAAAAATGTCAGGCAGAGGTCTTGGTCATACGGGCGGAACAGTTGATAAGCTTGAATCTGTTGAAGGGTTCAGAACAACTCTTTCAAGCGAGGATTTCCTGAATCAGGTCAATAAAATCGGTCTTTGTGTCGTAGGTCAGTCAGGTGATCTTGCTCCTGCAGATAAAAAGTTCTATGCTTTGCGAAATGACACAGCTACGGTTGACAGTATCCCGCTTATCGCTTCGAGTATTATGAGCAAGAAACTGGCGGCAGGTTCAAAAGGAATCGTTCTCGATGTAAAAACAGGCAGCGGTGCATTTATGAAAAGTGTAGAAGAGTCTGAAGCTCTTGCAAAGGCGATGGTAGAAATCGGCAAAGCAGCAGGCAGAGATACCGTTGCAGTTATTACGAATATGGATATCCCTTTGGGTAATGCGGTCGGCAATTCTCTTGAGGTTATCGAAGCTGTAGAAACTCTCAAAGGCAACGGATGCGAGGATCTGACGGCGGTGTGCCTCGAACTTGCGGCAGATATGCTTACACTTGTAACGGGTAAGGATAAAGAAATGTGTGTTGAAATGGCAAAGGGTGCGATCGCTGACGGCTCGGCACTTGATAAGCTTAAAGAAATGGTAGGCGAGCAGGGCGGTGATCCTGAGTGGATTTCCGATACATCGCTTTTCCCGAAAGCTGAATACAGCTATGAAATCAAAGCGGAGACTGACGGTTACATCGGGCATATGGATGCTGAGAAAATCGGCATAGCTTCGCTGATGCTTGGTGCAGGACGAAACACAAAGGAAGATGAGATTGATTTTTCTGCGGGAATCATCCTGAAGGCAAAGACGGGCGACCGAGTCAGCAAAGGGGACACGGTTGCCGTGCTGTATTCGAATGATGAATCAAAGTTTACATCGGCTGTACAGAAATTCAATGAAGCAGTGTCTTTTTCAGAATCTCCTATAAAAAAACAGCCTCTCATCTACTCTGTGATACGTTAGGGAGTTTTGATGGACAGGTTGACAATCCTGATACGTGGTTATATAATTATATTATCTGAAAGTTTGGAGGTTTTTTTATGAAATGCAGTCTTTTTAAGTCGCTTATAGCTATGGCTCTTTCCTTTGCCCTGGTGCTTAGTTTTGGCGCTTGTTCTTCGGAAAATTCCGAGAAAGCTGACAGCAATTCACCCGCAGACAGCAAAACAAATTCTGATGTGTCTTACAATGAGAAAGAGGATTCTTATGATGAATCCGGGCTTGTCGAACCAAACGATAACGGTAATGCAAAAATAATGGGACTTACAGTCGTTTCAAAAGAAGGAATAGCTGTATCAGCAAACACAAAGTATTTTACAGAGAGTGTAAAAGGCAGTGATATTTTAGGTTTTTCGGATTCTGAATTCAGAACTTATGTGGGTAACGAGAATAATATTCCTGATTTGATCAGAGCGGCATCCTCAAATATGTATGTTTCGGGAAGTTTGCCTCGATTTTTTGAAGGCTCTATAGATGATTACGGTTATGCACAAGCAACGGCTGTACAGTCTGATGTAAAGAGTGGTTATGTGGCTTTTGATATTTTTGTAAAAGCTGACAAAGATACGAAAGTTTATTGGAATAATACAGAATTGGACTGCAGCGGTAACGAAGACACATTATCATCAATGCGACTTGCTCTTGTAAACTGCGGTGTGGTTTCACAAAATGCTGAAGCGACAGAAATAAAGAAAGCTCTTCCTGCGAATGCTAATGAGAATCGTGTGGTTATGTATGAACCTAATTCGAAGAATCATACAGAAGATTCAGGTTATGCAGACGGTGCTGTAGTGCCTGATTATTATATATCAAATGAATTTTCAAAACTTACACTGTCGGGTAAACGCAACAACATTGTTCAGTCAAGTCAGGCTACAAGCATGGCTTTTGGTACACGTGCTACGGACGACACTAAATCTTCGAATGCATACTTCAATGCAGAGGAAGGCATTAACCGTATCCGTGTTTATCTCTGGATAGAGGGTAATGATGTTGACTGTGCAAGCGATACAAAATCAGAGCTTGTAAATCTTAAACTCGTTTTCTCAGCAAATCCGTAATGAAGCATTCTTAAAAAACATTGCAAATAAAAAATTAACCCTGTAACAGCTGAATTGTTGTTACAGGGTTATTTGTTATGTTGAACAGAAATATTTATGGACAGAGTTTGATTTACTCAGCTTTTTTATTCTGTCTTTCTGCGAGTTTTTCCTCGTACATCTTTCTGACTCTTTCGTATGTTGAGTCAGGGAAATCAGGGTTGCCCTTTGAGTAGCTCGGGATGAGCATATCTCCTGCAACATTAGGATCTGTGCAGCGTGTGTCATCCTTCCACTTTGCTCTCTCTTCGGGATCACGGAGATTCGGAATATCCATCGGCTTACCACCCTCGAGAACTGAATAGTAAGCAAACATACCCGGAAGGAACATATCCATAGCTTCGTAAACGTCGATAACATCCATATCATCTCTGCCGCGGAGCTTTTCAACGAAGTTGTACATTGTGTAGAAGTCTGAACCGCCGTGTCCTGCTTCCTCAGCAAGCTTTGAAAGGTGGTCTTCTGTGCTTGTATCAACAGCGTGTGAATCGTTGTCGCCTTCGTTTACGTCACAGTTGACGTAGAGCTTGTTCATACCCTGACGGTCGTGATCTTCACGGTAGCTTTCCATACGTCCCTTTGAACCGTAGATTGAGTACCAGATAGAGTCCTTAGAGCATCCTACACCGTGAATTGACTTGAGGATTGCACCGTTTTCAAGTGTGATAACTTCCATACCGATAGGACCTGCTTTTGCACCCATACGTGTCATACGTGCGTTGAGTCCGACCTCAAAGCCTGATACCTTGACGGGTCTCATACCTGTGATATGGATAAGCGGACCGATTGAATGCGTGCAGTAGTAGCAAGCGTGCATATTGTTACGCCAATGCTCAGGAAGACCTCTTGTGATGTCGTGCCAGATTGACTCACAGTTGTGCAAAGTCGGAGGCCAAGCGGTCTTAGGAAGACAATA
>JAZRNG010000038.1:0-9449 GCA_045648065.1 Acutalibacteraceae bacterium
AAGCAGGTACTTAATATGATTGCCGAAAACGGTGCATTATCAAAGATGATTGACGCAGGTGCACGAATCCTTGAGAGTGCTTGCGGTCCCTGCATCGGTATGGGTCAGTCACCCAACTCAGAGGGTATTTCTCTGAGAACCTTCAACAGAAACTTCGAGGGTCGTTCAGGTACTGCTGACGCAGGTATTTACCTTGTAAGCCCCGAAACAGCTGCCGCAAGTGCTCTCACAGGCGTTCTTACAGACCCCAGAGAGCTTGGCGAAGCTGCTGAAATTGAAATGCCCGATGAATTTATCATCAATGACAATATGATCACTATGCCGGCTTCAGTTGAAGATGCTGACAGCGTTGAAATCATGTACGGTCCGAACATCAAGCCTTTCCCGAAGACAGAAGCTCTTCCGGAAGAAATCACAGCAAAGGCTGTTCTCAAGGTTGGCGACAACATCACAACAGACCACATTATGCCGGCAGGTGCAAAGATCCTCCCCTACCGTTCAAACATTCCTTACCTTTCAAACTTCTGCTTCAAGCAGTGTGACGAAAAGTTTGCAGAGCACTGTAAGGAAGCAGGCAAGGGTATCATCATCGGCGGTGCTAACTACGGTCAGGGTTCATCAAGAGAGCATGCAGCTCTCGTTCCCCTCTACCTTGGCGTAAAGGCTGTTGTTACAAAATCATTTGCACGTATCCACTGTGCAAACCTTGTAAATGCAGGTATCATTCCGTTCACATTCAAGAACGAAGCTGACTACGACAAGATCAGCGTAAACGATGAGCTTTGCCTCCCCGCTATCCGTGAAGCTATAGCAAACGGCAGCGAAGTAACACTCAAAAACATCACAACAGGCGAAGAATACGCTCTCGATTATCAGCTTTCTGAGCGTCAGAGAGATATCCTTCTCGCAGGCAGCCTTCTTGACTATACAAGAGAAAATTCATAAGGAGTAACGAAAATGACAGAATTAGAAATCAAAAGCGCAGTAGAAAAATTCGAAGCTCTCATCCGTGAGCAGAGCGACCGTTCAGATACAATCAAGGCTCAGGGCGATTTCGTTGATTACGAAAAGCTCGACAAGATCATCATCGGCGTTTGCGGCGGTGACGGTATCGGCCCTGTCATCACAAAGGAAAGTGCAAGAGTTCTCGAATATATGCTTGCTGACAAGGTTGAAGCAGGTAAAATCGAATTCAAGGTAATCGACGGTCTTACAATCGAAAACCGTGTTGCAGCTAACAAGGCTATCCCCGATGACGTGCTTGAAGAGCTTAAGGCTTGTCACGTTATCCTTAAGGGACCCACAACCACTCCTCAGGCAGGCGATCCGTGGCCAAACATTGAAAGTGCAAACGTTGCTATGCGTAAGGCTCTCGACCTTTTCGCTAACCTTCGTCCCGTTAAGGTTCCTGACGAGGGCATCGACTGGACATTCTTCCGTGAAAACACAGAAGGTGCTTATGCAGTAGGTTCAAAGGGTGTTAACGTTACAGACGACCTTGCAGTTGACTTCGTTGTAACGACAACTGAGGGTTGCGAAAGAATCGCAAAGCTTGCATACGACTATGCAAGAAGAAACAAGAAAGAAAGAGTTTCTATCATCACTAAGGCAAATATCATCAAGACAACTGACGGTAAATTCCTCAACCTTTGCAAAAACATCGGTAAGGATTATCCCGAAATCATCACAGACGAGTGGTACATCGATATCACAACAGCAAAGCTTATCGACCCGAAGCGTCGTAAGGACTTTAAAGTATTTGTTCTTCCCAACCTTTACGGTGACATCATCACAGACGAAGCTGCTGAATTCCAGGGCGGCGTAGGTACTGCAGGTAGCGCAAACATCGGTAAGAGATACGCTATGTTTGAAGCTATCCATGGCTCTGCTCCCCGCATGATGCGCGAAGGCAGAGGTCAGTATGCTGATCCTTGCTCAATGCTTCGTGCTTCAGTTATGCTTCTTTCCCACATCGGTGAGCAGGAAAAAGCTGATCTTCTTGAAAAGGCTCTCGACATCTGTATGTTTGACGAGAAGAAGCTTCAGATCACAGGCCGTGACACAGGCTGTACCTGTGAAGAATTCGGTGACTATGTAATGGAAACAGTTAAGAAGCTTCGTGCATAATCGTAACGAAAGTGAGATAAAACAATGCCAAAAGAAAAAAAGGACATTTCAATGTCCGTAATTAAGCGTCTGCCGAGATATTACAGGTTTCTCGGAGAGCTTAAAAAGAAGGATATTTCAAGAATTTCATCACGTGAGCTTTCACAGATGATGGGATTCACGGCATCGCAGATAAGACAGGACCTTAACTGCTTCGGTGGTTTCGGTCAACAGGGATACGGCTATAACGTCGACCAGCTCCGTGCAGAAATCGGTTCAATCCTTGGCGTTGATAACGGATTTAAAACAATCATTATCGGCTGCGGTAACCTCGGAAAAGCAATCGCTTCTCATATGGCTTTTGAAGACAGAGGTTTTGAACTTGTAGGTATCTTTGATAAAAGATATGAAGAGATGCAGGATATCCGCATCAAGGGTATCTCCATCTCCCCTATTGAAGATCTTGAAATCTACTGTCAGGAGGTTGAGCCCATAGTTGCAGTCCTCTGCACTCCTACGACAGCTACTCCCGACATCGTAGACCGACTTATCAACCTCGGTATCACAAACTTCTGGAATTTCAGTCATTACGATATTAATTCCGTTTATCCTCAGGCTAACGTTGAAAACGTACATCTCAACGACAGCCTTATGACTCTCAGCTATCAGATTACAAATAACGGTGGTGTTGAATAATGAAGGTTATGACTTTTAACGTCCTTTGTCACGGCTGTGAAGGCCACGACTGGTTTGACCGTCAGGACGATGTTATCGCAACTGTACGAAACTATATGCCCGATATCTTCGGACTTCAGGAGGCTCACCTTGACTGGATGAAAGCTTTTTGGAACAGTATGCCTGAATACGATTACGTAGGCGTAGGACGTGACGACGGTAAGGAAGACGGTGAGTTCTCCCCTGTTTTCTATAAAAAAGACAAATTCGACTTCATTGAAGGCAACACTTTCTGGATAAGTGAAACTCCGGATGTTCCTTCAAGATCATGGGATACAGCATGCACAAGAGTCTGCTCCTATGCAAAGCTCCGTGACAAGGCAAGCGGTAAAGAGTTCATCGCTATGAACACTCACCTTGACCATATAAGTATCGAAGCCCGTAAAAACGGTGTAAGACTTATAAATGAGTTTGCGAAGAAGTTTGACTGTCCGATCGTTATAACAGGTGATTTCAATATCCCCGAAAAGACAGACTGCTATCCCGATATGATCGGCTACGGCATTTTCAGGGACACAAAGTATGTCGCTCCAGTTACTGAGGACACATTCACATTCCACGAGTTTTTCCATCACAACGGTGACCGTGCAGTTATCGACTTTGTTTTTATCAACAAAGGCTTCGATGCCGCAATCTATCAGGTAATTCAGGATAAAATCAACGGCGCATTCCCGTCTGACCATTGTCCTGTCATCGCTGAGATTGAACTCAGATAAAATCAATATTCAAACCCTGAACGGGCTGTAAAACTAATCGTTTTTACAGCCCGTTTTCTCGTTTTATTATTCAATATAGTTTATATAAATCTTACATTAAACTTCTCCAGCCAATAGTTAAGCTGAACGAAATATGCAATCGTCTGCGGTGTTGTCATAAGCTGGCCGTACCACGGTTGTGCCTTGTCGGTCTTTAATAGCTTTTTAAGTTCTTCCTTTTTTATAAACTGCAAAAGCGGTGACGAATCGTCCTCAACGATATCACAAAGCAAAGCTGAAACTGCATTTCTGTAAGCAGGATTATGTGTTTTGGGGTACGGACTTTTCTTTCTCCACAGAATCTTGTCAGGAAGATAGTCCTTCATTGCCCAGCGAAGAAGTCCTTTTTCATAGTTGTTATGATCCTTCATTTTCCACGGAACATTGAAAAGGTATTCAACGATTCTGTGATCACAGAAAGGAACCCGGACTTCAAGAGAAGAGTACATACTCATCCGATCCTTTCTGTCCAGGAGAGTCTGCATAAACCAATCGATATTTAATTTCATCATTTCCGCCATGCGACTTTCATCATCGTCGATTCCATTACGTTTCGGAGTTTCTGCTATTGTATTTTTATAACGGGAGTAGACAAATTCATCTGCATTTATCTGTGTGGCAAATTCTTCTTTCAGGAATGAGAATCGATACGCTGTAGACTGTGCCCACGGGAAACCGTCAATCATTCTGATCGTTTTATCCCTGTACCACGGATATCCTCCGAAAATCTCATCAGCACATTCCCCTGACAAAGCAACAGTTACGTTTTCCTTTATAAACTTACAAAGTAAAAGCATCGAGGAGTCTACATCAGCCATGCCGGGCAGGTCACGTGCATCTACAGCTAAAAACAAAGCGTTCACGAGATCATCTGTATTTATCACCAGTCTGTGGTGTTCTGAGCCAAGATATTCTTTCATTATCCCTATGAATGACGAATCAGAATTAGGTTGGAACTTGCTTTTTGTAAAATATCTGTCATTGTCCTCATAGTCAACGGAAAATGTATGAAGAGGCTTTCCGCTTTCCTTGTAAACACTTTTCGTGACAGAGGATATAATACTTGAATCAAGTCCGCCTGAAAGGAATGTACCTAACGGTACATCGGACACGAGCTGTCTTTTTATCGAGTCCGTTACAAGAAAACGTACCTTTTCAGCCGTTGTGTCAAAATCATCCGTATGGTCCCGTGATTTTAATTCCCAGTATTTACTGACCCTGATGCCGCCACGGTCAAAATACGCACAGTGCGCAGGTTTTATCTCTCTTATTCCTCTGAACACACCGCACCCCGGTGTACGGCCCGGGCCGAGAAGTATAATCTCACAAAGAGAATTTAAATCTGCTTCTGCATTTATCTCAGGATGCTCCATAAGAGCTTTGATTTCCGAAGCAAAAACCAAACCGCTTTCAACCTCAGAATAAAACAGAGGCTTTACACCCATTCTGTCGCGAGCAAGAAAAAGACGCTTGCTGCTGTGCTCCCAAACTCCGAATGCGAAAATTCCGTTCAGAAGATCAACACATTTTTCCTTGTACTCACAATAGGCTTTGAGCACGACCTCCGTGTCCGAGTGACTGAAGAAGTTATATCCCCTGCTTTCAAGTTTGTTTCGTATTTCAAGCGTATTGTAAAGCTCACCGTTGTAACAGATCGTAAAGACCTCGTCTCCTACAGCATAAGTCATAGGCTGTTTTCCACGGTCGATATCTATAACAGCAAGACGTCTGTGCATAAGAACAGCATTGTGAGAAAAGTATTCACCGTGTTGATCAGGGCCTCTCGAAATAAGCTTATTCTGCATATTGTAAAAATACTCAGTATAGTCGTTCAGATTTCTGCAAAAAGATATCTGTCCGCAAATTCCGCACATAGTATCACCTCGTCGATTTTTTTCTGTATTTTTCTCTCGTAGCAAGTCCTCCTCTTATGTGTCTTTGTGCTTTGTTCTCATCGAGTATTCTTCTGACCTGTCTGAACAGTATCGGGTCAATTTTTTCCAGCTTATCCGTCACGTCCATATGTACCGTCGATTTTGATATACCGAAAGCCTTAGCGGCTACTCTTACAGTTGTCTGATTTTTTATAATATATTCACCTATTTCAACAGCTCTCAACTGAGTAAAATCATTCAAAAAAACAACCCTCCCGAAACACATATCACAAAATTGATATGTCCGAGAGGGTTTAAATATGCCTGACAGAGAGGAATTGACTGTGCAGTATCGCTTTTCTCTGTCCACCGTCGGTGTGCAAACGACGGATTAAGCCTTAAGAGGGTTTGTACGGATCGGCTCTGCACAGTCGATCCGTTAAGTAATAATCTTTCCCCCGTGTTGACTATAGCACAAAGCGGATTTAGCTTCAATGGCTATTTTCAGAAGAGTACGTTTTCAGGGACTGTGCTAATTCCAAGACTATATTGAAATAAGATATCATAAATGTTATAATTCTTTCGGGCGGTGATTATTATTAAAACCTTTGTTCCTGAATATTTTGATAAATTCAGATGTATCGCCGACAAGTGTCCCGACACGTGCTGTGCAGGTTGGGAAGCTGATCTTGACGGTGAAATAATCAAAAAATATAAAACGATCGACGGTGAGCTTGGTGAAAGAATTCAGAACAGCCTTGCAAAAGACGAAACGGATTGCGATATCTTTGCCCTTTGTGAAAACGGCAGATGTCCTTTTCTGAACAGTTGTAACCTTTGTGACATCCAGGCAGCACACGGTGAAGAATTTCTGAGCAAGACCTGTTCTCTTTTTCCTCGATTCTTTGAAGATTTCGGCGAGATGCGTGAAATGGGACTTGGCTTCGGCTGTCCTGAAGCAGCAAGAATAATGCTTACAGACAGTGAACCTTTTTCTCTATGTTTGTATGAAGAAATTCCTGATGAAAACAGCGATATTGACAAAGCTTTTCTTACCGAGCTCATTGCTCTCAGATCAGAAATTTTCACAGTTCTCGATGATAAGAAGCTAAGCTTCAGAAAGAAAATCGAAAACGTCACAGATCTTGCAACATCATTTCAGAGAGATCTTGACATTGAGTGTTTCTGCGATGGTGTAACAACAATCCGAAGCTTCGGCGAATGTATATCTATCCTTGAAAAAATGGAATATATCAGACCTGAACGCAGGGATTTTGTATCTTCACTGAAATGCAAAAAGCTTTCCAATGATTCAATTGAAATCTATCAGAGTGACTTTGAAAAGCTGATGAAATATTATATTTTCAGATATTTTCTCGCTTACGGATATGATTACGATGTGATCACTCCGATCAAACTCGGTGTTTTTGCCTGCATCGTCATAAGCAGAATTTACTCTTACTTGGGAAATCCTGATTTTGAAGCAAGAGTAAAAGTCATGTACAGCTATTCAAAAGAAGTCGAATATTCAGACGTAAATATGGATCTTCTCGACGAAGCGATGTATATGCACTGTTCTGCAGATGATCTGATAAAATTTCTTTAACTGACTCTATTCAGATAGCCATCAAATCATGAAATCCCTTAACGGTAATTCCTGTGCAGGTATATCCGTCCTTTCAACACAGTCATAGACTACTCATTTACGATATTGTCCGTATTCTTGTTCGTACCTGAAACTTCCGGGCAAAAAAATTCCTCCTATGGTAGCTTCTTTAATTCTACCATAGGAGGCTCTTTTTCTATTGTATGTTTTCCTGAGTTATTCAGTACAGAGACTTTTTAAAAACATTTTCTGAAAGTAAGCATACGCTTATTTTTCAGCAGCCGATATCTCGAAAAGCATACCTCTCTGCTGAAGCACGTCGTTGGGACCTTCTTCCCATGCCCATACGCAATCCTGCGTAAGATGTCCGCTCTCATCAAAAACGAACTGGATTTTATATCCAAGACACTTATAGCTCCAAGCACCTGCATCTTCTGAGTCAATATAGCTGACTGTGTATTCCTTCTCAGAGTACGAGAATACCGGTCCTATGCCCTGAGCAGCAAGTGTATGGTCGATAGTAAACATCACAGTCCAGAGAGTAACCAAAGACAGAATCACCGTAACGAAAACTCTGACAAATGCGCCAAATGCCTTGTTACGCTTAGCCGCTTTAGCCTTCTTTGCTTCAGGTGTCAAAGGTTGCTTTGCGTTTTTCTTAGGTGCATTTTTCTGAGGTGTCTGCTGGATATAAACATTCTGTACCGGTGGCTGAACAGGTGGCTGTACCGGAGCGCTCTGCTGAATAGGCTGAACAGGTGGCTGTACCGGAGCACTCTGCTGAATAGGCTGAACAGGCGGCTGTATATTAACCCCAACGTTCGGAACAACCGGCTGCTCAAAAGCAGGAGTCTCCTCCATAGCTACCGTTTTCATATCATCATACTCTTCGGCTACGCCAAAGCGTTCATTCTGAACGAAGCCGCTTTCAGTTGACTCAATACTATCAAAATTAATTTTCACTTTATTGTCTCCCGCAGTACCATCAAGATACTCGCGCTTATCATTCTGGTTTTTAAAATCGTCCATGGTTTACCTCCAAACAATTATAAGTAGATTGTATACCATAAGAAAAATTAAATCAAGTGTTAATTGAAAATTATTTTAAACGTAGCATTAAAAGGGTCATTCCCATTCGCAGATGAAGGCAGTTGCGGATAATGTCCACGGTTCAGAACATCCTTCTGAAGGATTATCAAGCCATTTCCCGGAATCTTCTTTAAAGTATGAACCTAAAAGCGTCATATAGTTCTGACCTCCCGAAGGTTCACCCGGAGCCCAATTACTGTAATCAAAAGTTTCACCTGTTATCCATATCCACTCATTATACGTATAATATGAGCCGAGCCAATACAGACGGGAGTTTGTTTGAGACGGAATCATACCATGTACAAAATCTTGTTCTTCCTGCGAAGTTATTGTTGCGAGATGACCGCCAAGAGATTCGCAATAATTCTGAGCTTCCTCCCATGTTTTACCGGTCATATCATAAAGTTTATAATAGTGTCCGTTGAATTCGAATGCGTCAGCAGGGATATCATATTTTTTATCATCCTGCGTTACAATTTGCTCGATAGAATAAAAAGTCCAATATTTCTTACCATCAATCATTTTCAGTGCACAGACAGCTTTATACGAACCGTTAAATTCATCATCGTAATCGTCATCTGCATCACCGTAAAACAAATCAAACTCCACGATGTATACATTGTTTTCGTCTGCTTGTTTAGTCTTAATAACCGGATATGAGCCACAGTCACCGCCATCACCGCAGGAAAAATAATAGTAATTATCATAGCAATATATCTCTGTAAATGTAGATCCGGAATACTCTGATACTACTGTCGAATTTGCTCTGTCAGGAGTAACGTTAAAAATATTCTTGATTATCCAGTCAATTTCATCAGCAGGAACCTTACCATAACGATAGTATTCAACAAATTTTTTCAGCGGATCGAGCTGTTCAGGTGTAGATTTGAAATAACCTTGCGTTGAATCTACATATTCCGCTTCTTTATTATATATATATTTATAAAAAGTTGTAGACTGAATCTGTTCGAGCAGTTCACGCAACAGTTTATGATACGCATCTGAATCATTGCATGAATAAACGGGCGGACGTCCAAGAGAGTCCATATTCACTAAAGTTTTCTCCAACTCTTTGAAATCCTCACTTGTAGCTTCAAGGAATTCTGCTTCGGATTCCTGTGTCATCGGTTCTGTGATTTCTTCAACTACTTCCGAATTGATATCGACCTTATCAACAGCATCCTCGGCATCATCGTCAACCTTAACATCAATGATGATAACGATCTCGATTACATCAGTATATTCTGAACCTGTCGGATCTTTCGGTTCGGTTTTATCCGTAAG
>JAZRNG010000039.1:0-2588 GCA_045648065.1 Acutalibacteraceae bacterium
ATACCTCGAGGGTGTCGGCCCCGTTAAGCTTTCCAACAGCTATGTGGAGCTTACAGTTCCCGAGGGCTATGGATATAAAATTACTGATGCAAACGATAAAGAGGGCGAAAGCCAGTTCTGGGTTGATATTGAAATTAAAAACGCCGACGGCACCAAAATCGGTGAGTTTGAAGTCAGCAACACAGGCAGTTATGACAATGTTGATGAATATGTTCAGTCAGACATCGATTATTACAAGAACAGCAGTTCAGTTACATTGGGCGAGCCTGTTTCTGAAAAATACGGTATCTTCGACGGCAGATATCTTATCAAACACAACACCAACTGGGATGATTACCGCTTCTACGGATTCTATCTGATTCCCGATGAGGCTGCTGAATACCGCAATGTTCGTGCAGAGATTGATATCAACGGTTATTCATACCAGGATAAGGAATTCCCCAAGGCAGATTTTGCAGACCTTCTCAGCTCAATTGTTATTAAATAATTCAATACTGCACAACTCAAACGGCGGAGCAATCCGCCGTTTTTTTGCGTAAAAATCACAAAAATCTCATAAGATTTACAAAAAAGCTGAAAAGTTTGCACTAAAGTACAATGTGTATTTTACGTTAATTTAATATAATAGATTCAATTATAGGGTAGTTTTATAATTTGTCCCCAAAATTAAGGAGAATATTATGGAGAAGAATATAAAAAAACTCACACTTCTGCACTCAAACGATATGCACGGTGACTTCCTTGCAGAAAAGGTTGATGATGCCCTTGTAGGCGGAGTTTCAATGCTTTCCGGCTATGTCGATAAGGTAAGAAGTGAAGAAAAAAATACACTTTACTGCATCGCAGGCGATATGTTCAGAGGCTCTGTTATCGACTCTGAGTTCAAGGGTATCTCAACAATCGAGATTATGAATATGCTCGCGCCCGATGTGGTTACTCTCGGTAACCACGAAACAGACTACGGCATCGCACATCTTCTCTTTATTGAAAAATGTGCAAAGTTTCCGATTATCAACGCTAATTTGCATATCAAAACAAACGGTGCAAGACTTTTCAAGCCTCACTACATTGCAGAGGTTGACGGAATGAAGATTCTTTTCATCGGCATCCTCACGGAAGAGGTTCTTTCACAGACAAAGAACGAAGGTATCATCGGCTCATTTGTTGACATCGACGAGGCGGCTCAGGAGGTCGGCAGAATCTGTAATACATATAATGCGATTGATATTGACCTCACAGTTCTTCTTACTCACATCGGCTTTGAAGAGGATAAAAAGCTTGCCGCTCAGCTTGATCCCGCATGGGGTGTTGATGTTATTGTCGGAGGTCATTCGCATACATTCATTGAAGAACCTGCTTTTGTCAACGATGTTGTTATCGTTCAGGCAGGTACGGGCACAGACCAGATCGGCAGATTTGACATTGATATTGATACAGACAACAACTGCATCGACAGTTATAAGTGGAAGTGTGTTCCCATCAACAAAGAAAACTGCCCGAAGGACGAAGACCTTGAAAAGATTCTCAAACACTATAAATCACAGACAGACGAGAAGTACGGCAGACTCGTTACACACTTCAAGAAAAAGCTTACTCATCCCGAAAGAACACAGGAAACTGCACTCGGTGGATTGTTCTCCGATATTATGCGCGAAAGCCTCGGACTTGATATTATGCTTCTCGGCCCAGGTAGCGTAAGAAGCACTCAGCTCGGACCGATTGTGCTTTTCTCTGACCTTTGTGAATGCTTCCCGTATGACGATGCGGCGTATATGATTAAGGTCACAGGCGAACAGTTCAAACGTATGATCAAGCATATGGTACGTGACGGTGTATGGCAGGGCGAACACTGCGAATTCTATCAGCTTTCAACGGGACTCCGTGTTGAATATGACAGATCAACTCACGAGTATCTGAGATTTGACTTCAACGGCGCACCTATTGAAGACGATAAGATTTACAAGGTCGGTCTTCAGCAGTTCCATTACAATAACCTTGAGGATTTCTTTAACATTTCATTTGACGAAATCAAGGCAAACGGTACTCCTGTTGTTATCTCAACTTCCTGCCGCGGTATTTTTGATGAATATCTTTCAAATCATCAGAACCTTGACCGTGAGGTTTCAGGCAGACTTGTTATAAGATGATGAAAAAGCGATATAAGGGTAACGGAGGATTCCTCACAGCGTGGTGTATCAACCTGATATTCGACCTCGAATGGACAATTCCTGCATGGATAGCACTGGCACTTCACTTCTTTCTGGATATATCAATCCTTTGGTTTGTCGGAGCAATTGTGTTGTGGATTATCGGTGTCGGAGTAAAAACTGCAGTTTTTTCGTGGCTCATACGAGAGGGCAACCGTCCCGACACGCCAAAAGAGAACAAAAATCCTTATTCATCAAATAATGATATGTTCACAAAAGACCGTAAAAAATAATTAGCGAAAATAAAAAGAAATAATTTCTGAAAGGAGTCTTAAATATGGGACTTATAAGAGCAGGAATCGGAGCATTGGGCGGTGTAATGGCTGACCAGTGGAAGGAGTTTTTCTACTGCGATTCACTTGAAAACGATGTTTTGATGGT
>JAZRNG010000040.1:0-3867 GCA_045648065.1 Acutalibacteraceae bacterium
TTCTTCGCTGCAACAAATTCTACTCTTGATGCAACTGTTGTTTACTAATATCAATTACTAAGCATTAGAATTGCATAATATTTTTTCTTGGCCCCGTGGTAAAACACGGGGCTTTGATTCTTTTTCGGCAAATGCTTGACATTTTTATGTGTATGTGTTACTATTTTACAAGATATAGTGGTAATAGTGTTTTCAGGAAGTTGATTGTTAACATTAAGATATCTTATTCAACTTCTCATGTTATTGTCACTTATCGAGTTTAAAGAAAACGAGGTGAAAAAGAATGACATACATGAGACCTGAGATGGAGATCGAAAAGTTCGACATCATCGAAGAGATTACTGCTGACGGCGCATCAGCAGCAATCGGCGGTGACAACGGTACAGCTGATTCAGCTTCTGTTGTTACAGATGAGAGCATCGGTAGCGATCTTATCATCGGCTAATTAAAAGCAAAACGGATTCGGCAGGCAATCCCAAAGGTTGTCTGCCGAATTTAAGTTTTAACGGTATTTGAAGAGCTTTCACTATAAGTACGGTTAAAGCTTAAATGAAAAGGAGCTGACTGAAATGCCTGTTTATAAAATAGCCGGTCTGAATGTCGGCTTTGAACCTCAATATGATATGCTCCGCAAGAGAAGCGAGAAGTACATCTGCGATGAAAAGGCAGATTTCAATATAGGCTTTACTGAAAATCTTATGGAGCATCAGCTTACCCTCTATAAAGACGTTCCCGAATCTGAACTCGAATACCTCTGGATGGGTACTGCTTTCAATGTCAAACTTCTTGAATACAACGGTATGTTTCTTCACTCATCCACAGTTGTAGTTGACGGAGTTGCATATTCGTTTTCTGCACCCTGCGGTACGGGTAAATCTACGCACACTTCGCTGTGGCTTAAGCTCTTTGGTGACAAGGCCTTTATCCTCAATGACGACAAGGCGGCATACAGATGTATTGATGGCAGGTACTATGCTTTCGGCACTCCTTTTTCGGGAAAACACGATATCAATGTCGACACTTCAGCTATTCTCGGCGGAATTTGTTTCATCGAGCAGGCGAAGGAGAATTCAATTGAACGAATGAATATCGACGATGCGGTACCGCTTCTTTTTTCGCAGACGCTCAGACCGTCAAATTTGAAACGTACTGAGATGCTGTGCGACTTCATTGATGAACTGATTAAAAATGTTCCTGTTTATAAGCTGAGATGCAATATGGACATTGAAGCTGCTGAGATTGCTTACGAAGCGATGAGTAAATTTAAAGGAAACGATTGAATTGAAAAAGATAAAAGACAACTTCCCTAAGACAAAGAAAGAAAACGATCTATCCACTTTAAAGTGGATTTTCGGCGTTTCAAAGGGTAGTTGGCTTTTTGTTTTGTTATACTCTGTTTTGAGTGCCGCACTTTCGTTTTTCGGTATATTGACCGCATTCGGTATGAGGGATGTTGTGAACGGTGCAACTCTCAAAGATCCTGACCTTTTGAAAAAAGGTGCTGTTTTTCTGCTTGTTCTTGTACTCTTGCAGCTTGCTCTTAAGGTCTTCAATAACAATATGTTTGAACGTGCGAAAGCTAAAATTGAGATAAAAATCAGAAGCAGAGTTTTTGAAAGAATTATACGCAAGGACTACGCTCAGCTGACAAAGCACCACAGCGGTGATATACTCAACAGACTTACTTCTGATGTGCAGACTATCTGTGACGGTGTAACAGGGCTTTTGCCGAATATTGTTTCGCTGCTTACAAAGCTGATAGCTTCAATCGTGATTATGGTACAGCTTGACTATATCTTTGCTCTGATTTTCCTTGGCGGCGGCACGATTATAGCTCTTACTACACGCTTTTTCAGAAATTATCTTAAAAAGATTCACAAGGCGGCACAGGAAGCAGACGGTAACGTACGGTCATTCTTCCAGGAGTCGGTAGCGAGTATCCTTGTCATAAAGGTCTTTAACGCCTATGAGCAGATAGTCGCTAAGGCGAAGGATCTTCAGGAGAAAAACTATAAAATCAGAATAAGACGAGCCACGATCAGTATTTTTGCAAATACAGGTATGCAGATGGCGTTCAGCCTTGGGTACCTTTTTGCGATGGTTCTTGGCGGCATCCGTGTCTTTCAGGGTCACATCGACGTAGGTCAGATGACTGCTATCCTTCAGCTTGTAAATCAGGTGCAGGGTCCATTGACATCTCTTGCAGGTGTCTTGCCTCGTTTTTACGGTATCATCGCTTCAGCTGAACGTTTGATTGAGCTTGAAGACTATGACGACGAGTTCGACACCCATGAGGAAATAGGCGATGTCGATGAGTATTACAAGAAACTTGAAACGATACGCTTTGACTCCATCACATTCAGATACAACAGAGATCTGATATTTGACAATGCAAGCATTACTGTAAATAAAGGTGATTTCGCGGCGATAACAGGTATTTCGGGCATAGGTAAAAGTACGCTGCTCAAGCTTCTGCTCGGTGTTATTTATCCTGAAAACGGAAGAATTACCGTTTGCGGTTCTGACGGAGAAAGGCTTGTCGACAGAGCTACGAGAAATTTGTTTTCATATGTTCCTCAGGGCAATATGCTCCTTTCCGGTACGCTTCGTGAGAATATCACCTTTATGTGTACTGATAAGACAGATGAAGAAATTTTGCGTGCAGTGGAGATAAGCTGTGCAGATGAATTTGTCCGTGAACTTCCCGACGGTCTTGAAACCACGGTAGGTGAGAGAGGAATGGGACTTTCAGAGGGTCAGATTCAGCGAATTGCGATTGCACGTGCAATTCTTTACGGAGCACCGATCTTACTTCTCGATGAAGCGACATCAGCTCTTGATGAAGCGACGGAAGAGAAGCTTCTTAAAAACCTCCGTGAGCTTGATGACAGAACCTGCATCATAATCACACACAAACCTGCAGCACTTAATGTCTGCAACAAAGAAATACGTATAGATAACAAAAAGATAAAAATTCTCAACACGGACGGAGGAGAGAATAATGAAGATTAAAGAAGGCTACAGACTCAGAAAGGTTGGCAATAACAGCATTGTCGTCGCTGTGGGCGGTATCAACTTCACGGGTCTTATTACTGTTAATGAAACAGGTACTTTTATCTGGAAAATGCTCGAAAACGGGGCAGAGCCGGATGAAGTGGTCAATGCTCTTGCAAAGGAATGCGAAGTAAATCCTGCAGATATTCAGGGCGAGGTTTACGAATTCCTCGAAAAACTCAAAGGGGCAGATTTAATTGAGTAAAAGAGTAAGTATGGATGATATGGCTCCGCTTATAAGAGAAACTCTCGCTGAAAGCGGCGAGGTTTCTTTTGTGTCTGCGGGTGTCAGTATGCTCCCGACTATCCGTGACCGTAAGGATACCGTAACACTTGTCAGTCCTCAGGGTAAGCTTAAAAAGGGTGATGTGCCTTTTTATCAGCGTGACAACGGACAGTATATCCTTCACCGTGTGATTTATGTCAACGGTGACACTTACGTTATGCGCGGTGACAATCAATGGGAAAATGAATATAATATCCGTCACGATCAGATAATAGGGGTGCTTTATTCCTTCGACCGTAACGGAAAAACACACAAGGTAACAGATGCGGGTTATAAAATCTATGTTAAGCTTTTGCCCGTAATAAGATACAGCAGAAAGTATTACTACCTTTTCAAAAGTAAGGTTTATGCTTTTATTAAGTTTTTGACAGGGGACAGATTCCCAAAAGAAAAGGAGAAAAAGAATTGATCAGCACAGTAAACGTAAGCCTCCAGTACGGTGGCAGAGAGCTCTTCAAAGGAGCAGATTTGAAATTCACAAACGGCAACTGTTACGGCCTTATAGGTGCTAACGGTGCAGGTAAATC
>JAZRNG010000041.1:0-10094 GCA_045648065.1 Acutalibacteraceae bacterium
AAATTCGGGTTTGTCGGGTAGAATATTCAATTAATATCGTAGGGGCGACCATCGGTCGTCCGCAAAAATTCTGCTTAATTCAACGGACGCGCAATGCGCGCCCCTACGAACACATAGTCAATTTGTGCAAAACCAAATAACCCGGCAAACCCAAAATTGTATATAAAATACGTCTGAAACAAAAGAAGTCCCGACAAAAACGTCGGGACTTTCGTTATTTTATAATCCTTGCTGTACCATTTTCAAAAGCCACATAATACTCAACATTAGTCATATCCGTTTTTTCAGGATAGTCTGTAGAGAGTACCTGAGCACCGCTTTCGAGGGCTGTTATCCTTTTTTCTTCATCGTGACTTCCGTAGCTGTCAACCATCGTTCTGACGATAAGGTTTTTCTGATAAACCAGCTCATCTGCATACTTTTCGATATCACCTGTTTTGTTGACTATAAGCACTGACGAATAGGATTTATCCCTGTCCTTATAGCGAAGCATAGGGAACATAGACTGAGTTTTGACTGTTTCATCCTGCTTGATATATTTGCCCGTAACTCCGTCTGTATCGTGGAAATAAACCGCTACTCTTCCTGCACAGTCTTCAAGGCTCATCCAGCCGTCTGCCTCACGCATTTCCTTGAGTGAAGCATACTCGCCCATCATCTCACCGGGAGTGATGAGTTTCTCACCGAAAACTTCCTTTACAAGCTTATCAAGCTCGTTCGCATAGTTTAAATTGAAAAATTTCATTCCGCTGTCAAGAAGGAAAATCTCCTTCGGTTCGACGATAATCGTAATCGGCAGATGACGCGGGTTAGCATCTGACCACATTCTGACCTCTTCGAGAGCAAGTCTGAAATCATAGCACGAGGAAGTCATATCAATCAGCGGTGAATGTGAGCAGACAAAACTTACGTTATCACCGTCTTTTACCGTCTGAATATCAAGCTCAATACTTCTGATTCCGAGGTTAAACTGCTGAGTCAGAGTGTCGCTGTTATAAAGAGGGGCGTCACCGTTAATCAGACCGAACGTAACTGTCTCCAGATCACGGTAAACTTTACGGTATGACGGCACGCTCTGAAGCTGATAGCTGTTATGAGTTGCGATGTATGCAACCTCGTTAAACTTCACACCGTCGGCATACGCTTTTTCAACGTCAAAACCCACAAGCTCACTTTCATTGACAGGAGTATAAGCTCCACTCGCATAAATCTCCGAAAGCTCCTCAATTCTCTGAAGCTGTGACTGAATATTTTCTTCTCTTGCAGCTTTGTTTTCACTGATTATCGCAGGAAACGCTGAAAAAACAAAGAAAATCAACGAAAGAAACGCTGAAATAAATTTAACCATTTTCATCACCTGACATTTAATTATGAAAGAATTTTAACACAATCCGAAAACTTTTTCAATCATCAATATTTCTTAAAAGAAAAACTCCCGATGTTTCCATCGGGAGTTTATATACTAACCGGTTAAGCAATTACCACTTGAAGTCTGAAACAACTACTGTTGATGTAGCATCACCCTCAGCGATGTCAACACTTGCGATTGAGTAAGCAACCTTTGTAAGCTTTACGTGCCACTTCCATGTAACGTTAAGGCTTATCATTTTACCTGTTGCTGCATCGATTTTTGCAACAATCTTAGTATCTGTAACCTTTTCTTCTGCTGATTCAGCCTTTGCTACGCCGTTGATAGCTGTGTGGATATTTTCACTGTTCTTGTAGTCAAATGCCTTCTTGTCGCCCTTACCTACATAGAGACCTGAACGTGAAAGCGGGCTTGTGTCTGATGCTCCTGAAGCGTTTGCCTGGCTCTGACCGTTTTTAAGTCCGAGTGTGATTGTCTGAACGCCGTCAGTTGTATTGACATCAATTGCTGTAAGGTCGTTCTTTGTAAGAGAAGCCTTGCTGAGGAACTCAGCTTTACCCTTTTCGTTCTTGTAGTCTGTAGTGCCTACACCGAGGAAATCGTTAACCATATCAACAACGATTGAAAGCTTAAGAAGTGCACCACCGTTGAGGTTTTCGAGTGTAGTTGTTCTCTTCTTTGAGTAACCTGCCTTCTCAGTGATTACCTTGTTGATTGCATTGTTGTATGTAGCGAGAACATCCTCAACTGTCGGAGCTTTATTCTCTGTTGCATTACCTGCTGCATTACCTGCTGCGTCAGTTGTGCCTGTTCCGTCAGATGTACCTGCTGAACCGTCTGCCGGTGCACCGGGAGTACCTGCATCTACAGAGCCTGAACCTGCATCTGATGAACCTGAACCGCCCAAAAAATCACCGCCGAGAACGAGCTCACCGTCATCTGCGTTCTGCTCTGCTGCTTCGCTTGCTGCTTCAGCTGCAACACTTGCTGCCTCTACCTTAGATTCTGAAACCTTAACAATGCCATCTTTGAGTGACAGAGATACAAGTAATGCACAGATAATAGCTGTGATACTTGTCCAAATGGTCTTTTTCATACTATTTCGTCTCCTAACTTCATAATTCTTAATCCTTGTCGTACTCAGACAACGATAATAATAGCACATATCAAATAAAAAATCCACTATTTTTTTTACTTTTTTAAATTTTTGTAAACTAAAGTAAAAAAACACAATATAACAATGGATTTTTCTTATATAATATGTTATAATACCGATTATAATAGTATTATAATGCGGAGGTGTATAGTCTTGAGCAGAAAGTTTATATCTTGGAATGTTAACGGCATACGAGCCTGTATGACAAAAGGCTTTATGGATGTTTTCAACAGTCTCGATGCGGACATCTTCTGTCTGCAGGAAACAAAGATGCAGGAAGGACAGCTTGAACTCTCTCTTGAAGGTTATCACCAGTACTGGAGCTATGCAGAGAAAAAAGGGTATTCCGGTACAGCGATCTTCACTAAAGAAAAACCTTTGGATGTCAGATACGGCATCGGTGTGCCTGAGCTTGATACGGAAGGCAGAATCATCACTCTTGAATTTGAAGACTTTTTCTTTATCACGGAGTACGTTCCGAATGCTCAGGACGGACTCAAGCGAATCGACCACCGTATGAAATGGGAAGATGCTTTCCGTGACTACGTGACCGGACTTAACAAAACCAAGGGTGTCGTTTTCTGCGGTGATCTTAATGTGGCACACAAGGAAATTGACCTCAAAAACCCTAAGACAAACCGAGGCAATCCCGGATTTTCCGACGAGGAAAGAGGTAAATTCTGTGAACTCCTGGATGCAGGTTTTATAGACACATTCAGATACTTCTATCCTGAGCTTGAAAACGCATACAGCTGGTGGTCATACCGTTTCAAGGCACGCGAGAAAAACGTGGGTTGGCGTATTGACTACTTCTGTGTCTCCACTGATATGGCTGACAAGCTTGAAGGCGCTAAAATTCATTCTGAAATTTACGGTTCTGACCATTGTCCCGTCGAGCTTAAGATAAAGTGAGGAATTGATTATGACTAAAGCAAAAAAAATAATTCTCATTGTACTCGCTGCTGTTCTCGTTATCACTACAGCATTTTTCTTCCTTACAAAAAACGAAAACTTCGTTAATAAGATTACAGGCACTATCGACACTTCTTCCGGTGCCACACTTGACACACTCTCCCCTGCTTTCTGCAGTACGGATTACCCTCTTGTACAGACTGAGCAAAAGGATATCTTCTACGAGGCTTTCCCTGACGGAACATTTAAATTTTATAAGTTCGCTGACGGCACCTTCACTCAGGTGACAGAAGGTGTAACCACGAAGGACGCTACACTCACCTGCAGTTATCAGGAGGTCAAAGTCAAGCTTCACTATCTCACAACTGATGCAGGCACTGTCGGTTACGGTCTCTTCAACTCAAAGCAGAAATCTGACACAAAGTTCCTCTCCTACGTTTTTGTACGTATGATGGACTGTCCGAAGGCTTACACAGCGACAGCAAAGACAGATTACATCCTCCTTGCAGATATGGATGCCGAAGACGTTTACAAACCTGACAAAACGTACTCAGATATGTATTCATACGATATGAAATCCGGTAAAACCTCTCTCGTCGTATCTCAGCGTGACCGACTTGTACAGGACGACGGCACCGTGCGTGAAGACTGGACAATCTTTACCGATACAATGCTCAATAACAATGACAAGCACGATCTCTTTGCTTCAAGGAGAAACTACGATACATCAGCAGAAGCTTCTGTTGTTTATGACCTTCTCACGGTCAAAAACTCAAGAGCTACAAATAAAAACTCTGCCACAACAGTTACATGTTCACCGAGTTACATTGTCCGTGAAAAAGACGGTGCATATTATTGCTTTGCAAATACTGAAGAAGGTTTTGATCTCATCAAAAACGGTGATAAGAAAAACCCCCTTGTAAACTTTGAAGGCTCTTTTAATGACTATGCTGTAAGCGGCAATTACATTCTCAGCAAGGCAACTCTTGATATGACAGATATCACAAGCGGTGAAACCACAAAACTCACAAAGGCAAACTTCACAGAGCTTTCAGGTTTCGTTGTAAATGAATCAGCAACAAAAGCCGTTCTTTTCTGCAACGGTGATCAGCAGTCGCTCCTCATATTTGACACAGCGACAGGCGATGCTACCATCGTCACAGACTCACTTTTTGATGACGGAATATGCAACTTCTGCTTTATCGATGACAGTACTGTTCTTTTCTCGACTTACGATGAGAACGGAGCTGCAAAAAATATAACTATTAAAATCTGATTACCCTCACTTAATAAAGGAGAGTGACCTTGATGTCCAAAAGAAACGATTACATATCATGGGATGAGTACTTTATGGGTATAGCTCTGCTTTCAGCAAAGCGCAGTAAGGATCCGAGCACTCAGGTAGGCGCATGTATAGTAAACGAAAACAAAAAAATTATGTCCGTCGGCTACAACGGATTTCCTCACGGTTGCAGTGATGATGAATTCCCGTGGGAGCGAAGCGGTGAAAGCGAGACAGACACTAAGTATCCGTTTGTCTGCCATGCAGAGCTCAATGCAATTCTCAACAATGCAGGTGCTTCTCTGCACGGATGTTCTATCTACGTTGCACTTTTCCCGTGTAACGAATGTGCAAAAGCTATTATTCAGAGCGGTATAAAAAAAGTGCTGTATCTGTCTGATAAATATAAAGACACTGCCGGTGTCAAAGCATCCAAAAAGATGTTTGATGCTGCAGGTGTTGAATACTGTCAGCTTACAATGTCACGTGAAAGCATTGTGATTGACTTTGACGAAAAACTTATTTAACTTATTGAAAGGATTGTATACACCAGATGAACTTTTTGAAAAAGATTTTCGGTGACTATTCTACACGAGCAGTGAAAGAAATCACACCGGAAAAGAATAAGGTGCTTGCTCTTGAAGATGAGTATTCAAAACTCTCCGATCAGGAGCTTCAGCACAAGACAGTTGAATTTAAGGAACGTCTTGCAAAAGGAGAAACTCTTGACGATATTCTCCCCGAAGCATTTGCTGCCTGCCGTGAAGCTTCATGGCGAGTACTCGGAATGAAACACTTCCCCGTACAGATCATCGGCGGTATCGTACTTCATCAGGGACGTATCGCAGAAATGAAAACAGGTGAAGGTAAAACTCTCGTTGCTACCCTCCCCGCCTACCTCAATGCTCTTTCAGGCAATGGTGTTCACATCGTTACAGTCTACGATTACCTCGCACGTCGTGACTCGGAATGGATGGGTAAACTCTACCGTTTCATGGGACTGAGCGTAGGTCTTATCGTTCACGGTCTTTCTAACGAAGAGCGTAAAGCTGCTTACAATGCAGATATCACTTACGGTACAAATAACGAAATGGGCTTTGACTACCTTCGTGACAATATGGTGCCGTATAAAGACAGCAAGGTTCAGCGTGGTCATAACTTTGCCGTTGTCGACGAAGTTGACTCTATCCTCATCGACGAAGCAAGAACGCCGCTTATCATCTCAGGACGAGGCGACCGTTCAACTGAACTCTACACTCTTGCAAATAATTTTGTACGTGGTCTTACCAAGACTGTTGTTAAGGAAATCGAATCCAAGCAGAATGCTGAAGATGTTGCTGCAGACGGTGACTATATCGTAGACGAAAAAGCACGTACCGCTTCTCTTACAAAGCGCGGTATCGCAAAAGCTGAGGCTCACTTCAACGTAGAAAACCTTATGGACGCCGACAATATGACACTCCTTCATCACATCAATCAGGCTATCAAGGCTGTAGGTGTTATGAGACGCGACATTGACTACGTCGTAAAAGATAATCAGGTTCTCATCGTTGACGAATTCACAGGTCGTATTATGCTCGGCCGTAGATACAACGAAGGTCTGCATCAGGCTATCGAAGCTAAAGAAGGCGTTAAGGTTGAACACGAAAGCAAGACTCTCGCAACTATCACCTTCCAGAACTACTTCCGTCTTTACTCAAAGCTTTCAGGTATGACAGGTACTGCTATGACTGAAAGTCAGGAGTTCCAGGAGATTTACACACTTGACGTTGTTGAAATTCCGACAAACAAACCGATGATCCGTAAAGATCAGGACGATGTCGTTTATAAGACAGAAGCTGCCAAATACAACGCTCTCATCGAGCAGGTTGTTGAATGTCATGCAAAGGGTCAGCCTGTCCTTGTAGGTACTATTTCGATCGAAAAGTCAGAAGTACTTTCTAAGCTTCTCAAGCGTCGCGGTGTCAAGCACGAAGTTCTTAATGCTAAGTTCCACGATAAGGAAGCTGAAATCGTCGCTCAGGCAGGTAAGCTCGGTGCTGTTACTATCGCTACAAATATGGCGGGTCGTGGTACTGACATTATGCTCGGTGGTAACTCTGAATATCTCGCAAAGGCTGCTATGAGACGTAAAGGTTACTCTGATGAGCTTATCGCAGAGGCAACAGGTTTCGCTGAGACAGATAACGAAGATATCATCAACGCAAGAGCTGAATATACAGAGCTCGAAAAGAAATTCAAAGACGAGATCAAAGACGAAGCACAGCAGGTTCGCGATGCAGGCGGTCTTTTCATAATCGGTACAGAGCGTCACGACTCACGTCGAATCGACAATCAGCTTCGCGGTCGTGCAGGACGTCAGGGTGACCCCGGTGAAAGCCGTTTCTACCTTTCACTCGAAGATGATCTTATGCGACTTTTCGGTGGTGACAGACTTCAGAACGTTATGACAACTCTTAATGTTGACGAGGATATGCCCATCACCAATAAAATGGTTTCAAAGTCAATCGAATCAGCACAGCGTAAGAAAGAGTCACAGAACTTCGCAATCCGTAAAAATGTCCTCAAGTACGACGACGTTATGAACAGACAAAGAGAAATCATCTACGGTCAGCGTAACCGTGTGCTTGACGGAGAAGACCTCAAAGCTTCTATCCTCAAGATGCTCGATGAATCAGTTTCAGAATCAGTAGATTTCTACTGTTCAGCTGCTCTTCCGAAGACCGACTGGAATATAAAGGGACTTCGTGACAAGTATCTCGGTTGGATCACAGAAGCCACAGATTTTGAAGACGAGGACGCATTCGACAGAGACGCTGCCAAAGAGGACCTTATCAATCGCGGTCATGAGCGCTACGAAAAGAGAGAAGAAGAGCTTACCCCTGAGATTATGAGAAGCCTTGAACATATGATCCTTCTTCGTAACGTTGACAACTTCTGGATGGAACACATCGACTCTATGGAAGAGCTTAAAAGAGGTATCGGTCTTCGTGCTTACGGTAACCAAGACCCCGTTGTGGCTTACAGAATGGAAAGCTTCGATATGTTCGATGAGATGAGTGCATCAATCCGTGAGGCTACAGTTCGTCAGATGCTTACTGTAAGAATCCGCAGTGAGGAAGACACCAAGCGTGAACAGGCCGCTAAGGTAACGAGCGAAAGCGGTTCAGGTGACGGAAGCGAAAAGGGACGTACAGTTCGCAAGAAGGAAGCTCCCGGTCCCAATGATCCGTGTCCGTGCGGTAGCGGTAAAAAATATAAAAAATGCTGTGGCAATCCCGCTAATCAGAACAGATAAATAAACAAAATAAAAAGAGCAATTCATCGCTGAATTGCTCTTTTTTATTATACTATAATAATTAGTCTTCCTTTGTCTTGAGTGCAATTCCGAGCTCATCGAGCTGAATTGTATCAACAGGTGCCGGACATTCTGTCATCGGCTCACTTGCATTCTGTACCTTCGGATATGCAACAACATCACGAAGGCTCTCGCAACCAAGCATCTGCATAACAAGACGGTCAAGACCGATACCCATACCACCGTGAGGAGGTGCACCGTACTTGAATGCATCTGTAAGGTAGCCGAACTTTGCATATGCTTCCTCATCAGAAAGACCGAGAAGTGTGAACATTCTCTTCTGGAGGTCAGGGTTTGTGATACGGATTGAACCTGAACTGAGCTCAACACCGTTAAGAACGAGGTCATAAGCCTTAGCTCTTACCTGAGCCTTGTCTGTTTCGAGGTATTCAAGGCACTCGTCCATAGGAGATGTGAACGGGTGGTGCATTGCAACCCAAGTCTGTGCATCCTCGTCCCAATCGAAGAACGGGAACTCTGTGATCCAGAGAAGGTTGAACTTATCCTTAGGAATGATATCAAGCTTCTTTGCAACTTCCTGACGGAGTGCGCCAAGGACTGAGTAAACGATTGAATTCTTAACGTCACCGATGATAAGAACAACGTCGCCAGCCTTTGCATCTGCTCTGTCAAGGATAGCCTTCATCTCATCCTCAGTCATAAACTTTGCGAAAGAAGATGCCATTGTGCCATCCTCATTAAGTCTTACCCATGCAAGACCCTTTGCGCCGCTGCCGCGTACCATTTCTGTGAGCTTGTCGATCTCTTTACGTGTAAGAGTTGACACAGCATTCTTTGCAGTGATACCACGGACTGAGCCGCCTTCTGCAACAGGACCGCTGAATACGCCGAAGCCGCAATCCTTAACGAGATCGCTGAGGTCATAAAGCTCCATACCGTAACGTGTATCAGGCTTATCTGAACCGTAACGGTCCATTGACTCCTTATAAGTAAGACGAGGAATCGGAGTTTCGATTTCAACACCGAGAGCCTCTTTGAAAACTCTCTTCATATAGCCTTCACCGATCGCAAGAACGTCTTCCATATCAACAAAAGACATCTCAAGGTCGATCTGTGTGAATTCGGGCTGACGGTCTGCACGAAGGTCTTCGTCACGGAAGCAACGAGCGATCTGCATATATCTGTCAAAACCTGCTACCATTGAAAGCTGCTTGTAAAGCTGAGGTGACTGAGGAAGAGCGTAGAATGTTCCGTTATGGATACGGCTGGGAACAAGGAAGTCTCTTGCGCCTTCGGGAGTTGATTTGATAAGAATCGGTGTTTCGATTTCGATAAATCCATTCTCGTCAAAGTAGTCACGTGTAATCTTGCAGATCTTATGACGCATAATGATATTCTTCTGCAAGTCGGGACGGCGAAGGTCGAGATAACGATACTTAAGTCTTGTAAGCTCAGAAGTCTGGCAGTTTTCGATGATTTCGAACGGAGGTGTTTCACTCTTGCCGAGAACTCTGAGATCCTTTACGTCAATTTCAATTTCACCTGTCGGAATGTCCTTGTTCTTTGAAGAACGTTCACGGACAATACCCTTTGCCATAAGAACAAATTCACTTCTTGCAGCGAATGCCTTTTCGAAAATTTCCTTATCTGTGTTTTCGTCAAATGCAAGCTGAACGATACCTGTTCTGTCACGAAGGTCAATGAAGATGAGTGCGCCGAGGTCACGCTGACGCTGTACCCAACCTGCAACTGTTACTTCTTTACCTACATCTGTAATTCTGAGGTCGCCACAGTAATCTGTGCGCTTCAAACCTGTCATAAAATCCATTACATTATGCCTCCCAAAAATTTGCTTAAATCAATTGCTTCGGAGTTGCTTACCAAGTTCTGCAGATCGTTTGCCGCATTCTGAAGTGAAAGCTCCATAAATGTGTCTGCAAAGTCATCGATTGCAAGCTCGGTAATTTCACCTGTCTGCATATTTTTTACTTTTGCAATATTTGCCTTGATGTCGTCTTCACCGATTACGGTTGTGAATCTTGCGCCGATCTTATCA
>JAZRNG010000042.1:0-22147 GCA_045648065.1 Acutalibacteraceae bacterium
CCTCCGTTAGTTACAGTATTCTCAATAAAGAAATGGAAGGTAGAGGTTGAACCTATCGTCCATGAGTCTGAGCGAGGACGCAGATAGATTGCCTCCGGAACATAGAAGAGAACATCCTTGTGTTCCGCTGAAGCAGGATTATTAATTTCTACCTTTGCTTCGGGTTTTGTGATACCGATGTCAAAAAAGATCACCGTTGTCATTACCATAGCAAGGCAAAGAATCAGGCTTAAAGACTTCTTTGCAAAGCGTTTGATAGACTTCATTTTTATCACCTCGTTAAAATTTTGTATAGAAAAAGTTACAGTGACACCTATACTTAGTAATATACTATCACATTGAAATCAAGAATGCAAGTCAAGAAATAAAATATTTTTAGTTATTTTTTAATGTTTTAAAAACATATCCGGTTTTTTGGCGACTAAACGGTGTTGAATCTGACCGAGTGAGGGCAAAGATCCGACAGGACGGGTGACCCGTCCACTACGATTGTTATTTCAATCGTCCCGAAAATTTCGGGTTTGTAGATGTCTTTTAAATGTCTTTTGTAGGGTGTGACGCTTTGCGACACACCGTTAATTTTGCAGAAAATCGGCACGTCGTAAACGTCGTGCCCTACAAACACAATCCAAGCGAGGTCGTAGGGGCAGATAGCATCTGCCCGCCAATTTCGTACAGAATTTAGCGGGAGCATAATATGCTCCCCTACGAAATATATCGAAATCATATACTGAAATTCTGTACCGAAATAGTTCTGTTTTAACGGTCGATTCGTGAATCGACCCTACGATTGTTATTTCAATCATCCCGAAAATTTCGGGTTTGCAGATAAAAAAACAGTAGGGGAGCGCATTGCGCGTCCGTTGAATTAAGCAGAATTTTTGCGGACGACCAATGGTCGCCCCTACGATATTAATTGAATATTCTACCCGACAAACCCGGATTTGCAGATAAAAAAACAGCGGCATTGCTGCCGCTGTCAATGATAATTTAATTGAAATCAGATGACAAAAATTCCCACGAGCGTTGCTGCGATGAAAAGAAGTGTGCTTACAGCATACTTTTCCATCCACGCTGTCGCAATGAAATATACCGACGGAATGAAAGCAAAGATCTTCACTGCGATATTTGTTTTCTGTTCCTTGCCGTAGAGGAGGTCCCAGTTCTGAAGTGCATCCTCATAAAGCGGTGCACAGTTGCAAAGAAGTGACGCTCCGAGATAGAACATTACGAGATAAACCCAGAATATTACATTTTCGGAATCCGCTTCAATATAGAAAAGACCGAGATATCCGCCGATAACCATTCCGTATGCAAAGAAACGGTTCATCGCACCGGGAAGGTAACACATAAGGAAAGTCTTGATTTTACTGTCAGTAAAGTCGTGATCAATGTGACCGCAAAGCTCATTTGCCTGAAGGTAATGAGCATCCTGAACGGGAATTCCGAGGATACGGCAGAAAAGCTGTTCCCAGAAAGCCTTTAAGGAAGTGCCGACTATGGTAAGATACTTCGAAATTATATATACAATTGTCATTATATATCACCATACCCTTCCATAAAGATTTCTTCAAATGTGATGTCGCCTTCGATACACTGAGTTACCTTTTCGTCAAACTCGACTTCACCTGCGTCATTTACAAAGTACTGACTGATAGTGTCATACAGATCAGCATCGCCGCAAAGATGAGCGATAAGTGCTATCGTATTGAGTACTTCGTACGGTGCCGAGGATTCTGTGCTCATTGCGATTATTTCATAGGCACTGTTTGCAGCTTCGAGCGCTGCTTCCTTATTCTCAAGCAGCATGTATGAAATCGCCTGCTGATTATAAATCTGAGCATCCATACCCTTGGCGATACCATCCTTACACACGTCTATGCTCTCCTGGAACTTGCTCTGACGGCGGAGAACCTCTGCCTTTGCTGAGTAGTAGTCAAGCGACTCCGGATTATCAGCAAAAATTCTTTCACAGCGTTCGTCTGCTTTGTTGAAGTCGCCCTGAATGATGTTTGCTCTGATAGCGTAGTAATATGCATCGGTTGAGTTGATGCTTCTTTCGTAGAGTCTGTCAGCGATAATCTCGACTCTGTCATAATCTTCGTATGTCCACGCTAACTGAAGGTATGTGGGATCAAAAAGGTAACCGTAATCGCCGAGTTCTTCGACAAGGTTATTGAAAATCTCGAAAAGCACGCTCTTATCCTGCTCTGCGAACGTCGCAGCGATGTATCTGTACCAGCCGTTGATACTCTTCTGTGCAGGAGTTTCGTTCGGACAGCTGTCGAGGTAAGCCAGAGCCTCTTCATACTTGATCTTCTGCTCAGAGGTCTTTTCGTCCGTATACATAAAAGCATACCAGTCTTCGCCGATTTCCTTGCTGTAAGACATTACTTCAAGGCTGTAATCATACATATCCTTGATCTTCTTGTACTTGCGTGACCTGATTTTATCTTCACCGAGCTCTGTTCTTACGACACCTATGAATGTATTCATCTGATTCTCATTGAACGCAAGTGAATCCACGTAAGAGTTGAGCATTATACGCATTGAACGGTCGCCGTCTACGAAGAAGTCCACAGCCTTGTGGTTCTTGTTAAAAGTAGTCATAACAGCATTGATGCCGTCATCAAGAGCTGCGACATCTTCGCTGAGAGTCTGAATTCCCTCAACAGCATCGATATGACGCTTCTGCTCGATGTGCTTTTCAATCTTGACAAGCTGAGCTGACATATCAACCGAAGTAACACAGATGAAATAGCCGAACGCCGCCATAAAGACCATTACAAAAGCAAGTATGATCTGAGGGATGCCGAAATGCGTACGGAGATACTTTCTGGCACAGTCCGCACAGTAGAGATCGCTTGAGCTGTTTTTAGTGGACTTTCCGCAGATAACGCAGGCTGTATCCTTTTTCTCAGACTCATCTTCCTTCTTCTCGGTTTTATTTTCCTTTTTCTTCTGAGACTTTTTCTCAGTTTTCTTTTCTTCCTTCTCAGGTTTTTCTTCCTCAACCGGAGCAGTTTCTTCTTCCTTTTCGGCAGGAGCCTCTTCTTTTTTGTCAGAATCCTCTTCTACGGAAGTAAGGTCATCGAGAGTGATGTCATCAGTTGCTGTTTCAGGCACTGCGGCATCCCACTTCCAATCACCGTCAACATTTTCTTTGCCGTCGTCCGGTGTCTCCGGGAGATTTTTTTCTTTGTTCTCGTCAGACAAAGTGATTCCTCCTTTTCTGATTTAAATTATACTGCATTTTACATAATAACACGTAAATCAAAAAAATTCAATTCAATTATCAAAATTAATAAAATATCCACAAACCGAAACTTGACGAAGATACCTTTCAGGAGTAAAATCGAATAAAACAGTACAGGAGATGAGATTATGGCTTCAGGTTACCCTGATTCATTAAAATATTTTAAAAAACGACAGTCTCCCCTGCGATTCAGGGATGACGGCACTTTCAGGATTCTGCACCTTTCTGACATTCACGAGGTTTCGCCTGAGATGGATGATGAAGAAAACCGTGACATCCCTCTTCACAAGTCGCTTGAAACTGTCAATGTGATCGAGAAATGCATCGAAATGTCAGAGCCTGATCTCGTCGTTTTCGGTGGCGACAACATCAGCGGTTACTGGGAGGAATACACCTACGATTACCTGCACGAAACCATCGCAAAAATCGTAGAACCCATTAAAAAAAGAGGTATCCCTCTTGCTGTGGTATTCGGCAACCATGACTCTGAGGGCGAAGAAGACAGACCGTTCATCCGCCGTGAAAACCACATCAATATTTACGCAGAGTACGAAAACTTCCGCGGATGCTATAACGAAGAGGACGTGACAGGCTGCGGAAACTACAGTCTGCAGATACTTTCCTCCGACTCGGAAAAAACGGCTTGGAACATCTGGTGTGTCGACTCAAACGATTACATCCGTGACGAAAACCACCGTCAGCTCCACGGTGCGGGATACGGTTACGTTCATCCTGACCAGATAGACTGGTACGAAAGAAAGGCTGCAAAGCTCAGAGATGAAAACGGAGGCAACGCTGTCCCTGCGATCCTCTTTCAGCATATTCCCGTTCATCAGGAATTTGATATTTTTGACTTCTCGGATGAAAAGAGCGAAGGTGCCGTCGAGAAAAACGGCAAGTGGCTGACCCCGAAAGACGGAGCGATCCTCGAAGGGCTTGTCCGTGAAGCACCCTGCCCTCCCGAAACGGAGCGTTCACAGTTTGAAAGCTGGAAAAAGACGGGAGATATCGTAGCGGCATTTTTCGGTCACGATCACGTCAACACCTTCATCACGGAAGTTGACGGCATAAAGCTCATTCAGACTCTCGGTGCAGGTTATCACACCTACGGAAAAGAACGAGGAGGCAGACTCATCGTTCTGCACGAAAACAGCACAGACTTTGACACGCAGACCCTCGTCGTCGAGAGAATAACTCAGACAGAGTTTTAATGAAAATCTACCCATTACGGGCGGTCTCATAATTAATACGATTCTTGAGTATAGAGGTAAAAACAATGGCAGTTTTCAAATGTAAAATGTGCGGCGGAGCACTTGAAATCAATAATGAAACGGTGGCGACCTGCGAGTACTGCGGTACTCAGCAGACTTTGCCGAAATTAAATGACGATCATAAGGCTAATCTTTATGACAGAGCCAATCATTTCAGAAGGAACAATGAATTTGATAAGGCTATGGGTATGTACGAAAAGATACTCAACGATGACAGTACCGATGCGGAAGCTTACTGGTCACTCGTTCTCTGCCGTTACGGCATCGAGTATGTGGAAGACCCGGCATCTCATAAGCGCATCCCGACGGTGAACAGAGCTCAGTTCACATCTGTCTTTGATGATAATAATTACAAGTCTGCCCTGCAGTATGCAGACGTATATCAGCGTAGTATTTACGAAGAAGAAGCAAGAACGATCAACGAAATCCAGAAGGGCATCCTTGCGATTTCACAGAAAGAAGAGCCGTTCGACGTCTTTATCTGCTACAAAGATACGGACAAAAACGGAAGAAGAACACCCGACTCAGTTCTTGCAAACGATCTTTATCATCAGCTCACTCAGGAGGGCTTCAAGGTCTTCTTTTCGAGAATAACGCTCGAAGACAAGCTCGGCACAGCTTATGAACCGTACATCTTTGCGGCACTCAACTCTGCCCAGGTGATGGTCGTGCTCGGCACCAAGCCTGAGTATTTTAACGCCGTATGGGTGAAAAACGAATGGTCAAGATACCTTTCGCTGATAAAGAACGGTGAAAAGAAGATTCTCATCCCTGCATACAAGGATATGGATCCTTACGATCTGCCTGAAGAGTTTTCACATCTGCAGGCACAGGATATGTCAAAGCTCGGATTTATGCAGGACTTAATCCGCGGTATCAGAAAAATCGTGCAGACAGACGAGCCGAAGAGCGTAGTCGTTAAAGAAACCGTAACACTTGAATCGGGTGTGTCCTCTGTATCTATAGCGCCCCTGCTCAAGAGAGCTTTTATGTTCCTTGAGGATGCGGACTGGAAGAGTGCGGATGAGTACTGCGAGAAAGTGCTTGACAATGATCCTGAAAACGCACAGGCTTATCTGGGCAAGCTGATGGCACAGTTGCAGGTTAAATCTCAGGCAAACCTTAAAAACTGCGAAAAGCCTTTCTCCTCAGAGCCCAACTACCTGAAGGTTCTTCGCTTCGGTGACGATAAGCTCAGGCAGGAATTGCAAAGCTACATCACTATAATCGAGGAGCGTAACGAGGCAAACAGGATAGAACGCATCTATCAGAACGGTCTCAATTTAATGACGAAAAATCAGCCGACAATGTACCTGAAAGCCGCTGAGCTGTTCGGATCTGTCGCAGATTACAAGGATTCTGCAGATAAAAGAACCGAATGTCTGGAAAAAGCAGAATCCACCCGCAAAGATATTATTTACGGCGAAGCTAAAGCTCTGATGCAAAAAATTGACATCGAGTCTTATCAGGCTGCAAGCAGAAAGTTCGAGTCGATCTCCGGATGGCGTGATGCCTCTGAGCTGAGTGCACAGTGCAAACGCTGTGTCGAAGAACTCATACAGAAGCAGGAGCAGGCACGGTTAGAGGCGATCCGAAAAGCTGAAGAGGAACGGGCAGAAGCACTCCGAAAGGCAGAAGAAGAAAAGGCAAGAAAAGCAATAGCAGTCAAAAAAGCAAAGAAAAATGCAATCATTGCAGTTTCATCAATAGTCGCTGTCATTGTTGCGATAGTAGTAATTGTAAAAATCGCTGATTATTTCAGGTACAAGCCGCTGAGTGATGCTTTAAAAGAAGATACCATAAGTGTTAGCAAGATAACATCAAATTACTCAAATATACAAAATGATAAAGATGCTTTAAAGGTGTTCGAACAAGAACTAGAAGCTTGTCATAAAAACAACAATCTAAAGAAAGCACTCGAAATACTAACTGCGTTAGCAGAATGTGATGTTTACTTTAGTGATTGGGTTATTAATAGTGAGGGTAATACGTACGCCGATCTTTCGCCGTATATCCAAGGATGGGACACGTTTATAGATTGGATGTATGAAGAAACAATAAAAAACGGCACAAAAGTCGCTACTGAAAATGATGGGGTATATATTGATCAAGGTTACGATAATAGTGATGATATTTCTGCAACATACGAAGTTTATGGATATAAGATATCTGTAGAAATGGGATATAACTCACAAGAAGTATATCGCTTGTTGTTATATATCCCTTCTGAGGGATGGTATAAGCTTGATCAAAGTACCAAATATTACGATGGCGGTAGTAATGTGGGCTACCACAGGCGCCATGGCGGTGTAATGGTCGACTAACAAATAAAAATCAGTTTGGAGTTATATAAAATGAAAAAAATTGTATGTGAAATATGTGAAAGTACAGATTTTGTCAAAGATGACGGCTTGTTTGTATGTCAGGGCTGCGGATGCAAATACTCTGCGGAAGAAGCAAAAAAAATGATGCAGGAAGTCAGTGGTGAAGAGCCACGTCAGGACGTCAGTCTTCAAAAAGAGACGCCTGAAAAAAAGGAAAAGCAAATCCCGATTCATACTCCGGATTCACCGAACAGACTTTCAGTAAAAGTAGTTAAGGTTGGTCACGAAACTTATACGGTCGCTTCTGTATCGTCTTTGTCTGTTCTTTTAGGTGGCGAGCCTGCCCCTGTATTTGCAGACGGACCTGATATGGTCGGTCATATCGGCACGCAGATTTATCTGGAAAATCTGGGAGGAAAAACCATAAAGTACGTGACTGTTCACCTTGCTCCTTATAACGCTGTCGGCGATCAGGTGAGTTGCACCGTTAAGGGTCATTCAGTTTTCGGAATCAAGGTTACCGGTCCTATTGCTGTCGGCGAGAATTGGGACGGATATTCTGACGGTATGTGGTATAACAACTCTATCGTAGGTGCGAAAATCGATCACGTCCATTGTGTCTATATGGACGGAACAGAAGAACTCTATGAAGGCGAAGAGTTTTACGGTATTCCGAACGTAAATACAAACGCGAATATAAATGTCAATCCGGGTGAAAAGATCGCTTCTCTTACAGTCAGAAGAAATCAGCCTGCCCTTACCACCAAAACCAACAAATTAAATCGTCTTACATGCACTATGAGTAACGGTGAAAAATTCGAACTGGGACCCTCTCAGGCCGTCACTCTTCCTGTAAAACACGGTACATATACCATTTATTTTGAATTCTGGGGTCAGAGCTTAGTACCCGCAAAAAACAAATCTACACCTGAATTCGTTGTGGATGGCGATGTTTGCATTGAATTAACCCTCGATTCAACATGGGGCGGATTCAACACCAAAATCATAAAATAATACAAGAACGGCAGGGAGAAATCCTTGCCGTTCAGTTCTTTGTTAATATTAAAATGTCAGCTTTCGGTGCAATCCTTTTTTTCGTTTTCGGGTTTTATGCTTTTTTTCTTTTTGATTATGACTACTGCCACAGCTATGGGCACAGCCACCGCCACAGCTATCGCTATATACTTCGGCGGTATGATTTTCAGCACGTCGTACAGTCCGTCACCGAGGATCGTGAAGCCGATGACTCTGGGAGCAAGGCCTACGAAAGAGCAGATAAAATACGGCAGAAACTTAAAGTCAAAAGCACCCATAAAAAGCGAAGAAAAATCTATCGGGAATACGGGCACAAAGCGGATGATAAATGTAGCCGTATTTTTATTCTTATCTCTCATGCTCAGCAGTCTGTCTCCGCCTTTTGTCCCTCTGAGCTTTTTCTCAACGGTTTCCTTGCCGAGAAACTTGCCGAGGAAATACGTCGTTATCACTTCGATAACTATTCCGAGCAGATTTATCACCAACGCCGTCTTCCAGTCGAGTGCAAGTCCTACCGATATATATATCAGCGAAGCAGGAAGCACAAGCAGCACAGCTTTTACGAAATACACACCGAGGATTATCGCTGCAGCTATGTATATGCTTGATGCTGATGAAATCAGCTCACGTATGTCGAGCGTGGAAAGCGTTTTGTAATTTACTGCCGCAGTAATGATTATGGCTGCTGCCACCACGATTTTAATTATATTGATTATCTTCTTTTTGTTCATTATTCTGCCTCAAAATCAGCAACCACCGGAAGATGGTCTGCAATCACGTCATGTAATGTTTCGGCAGCTGTACATCTGAGTCCCCTGTAGAAAATATAGTCAATTTTCTTTTTCGGCTTGTCAGAAGGGAAGGTCAGCTCCCTTGCACCTTCAAAAAGATCTGCTGTGTCGTGCAATCTGTCACGGATGGGCTGAAGCACCTCGCCGTCAGGCTCGACATTAAAATCACCCATAAGGATCACGGGCATATCCGTTTCGTCGATAAGTCTGCAGATGACCTCAACAGCGTTCACTCTTTCAAGATGTGCAAGTCCCATGTGACACACAAGCCAGCACACATCAGTTCCGCCGACGTTCACTACCGTACGGATAACGCAACGTGACTCGTAATATGTCGGTTCACTCTTATCTTCGGGGTCGGGAATCTGAATGTTTTCAACTTCCTTGATGGGATGTTTTGTAAGCACCGCATTTCCGAAAGGATTGTTGCCGTCGATCATAGCACCCAAACCAAAAAATCCGTTCCAGCCGAGCTTGTCACAGAAAAACTTCACCTGATCTGTGTATTCTTCATCGTCACCCTCATTCATTACCTCGTTGAGTCCGAGGAAATCGGGGTTAAGACGCCTGATCTCTTTTGCAAAGTAGTCAAGATCTATCACCTGACGGATATAATCCGTAGCGTGTTGAATATTGAATGACATAAACTTCATAAAACCACCTCCCGGATATTGTATCACAACTGCAAAACCTTTGCAAACAAATCCGTTTTTTGTATAATTTTTCTTTTTTTTTGCAAATATCCGACAAAATATCCGTCAAAAATACTTTTTCTTGTCTAATATACCTTGAAAAAAATTTTTTAATGTGCTAAAATATCTGATACGTAGAGAGTTTTCAGAATAGGTGCAACTTATTTCAGTAATACTTTCCGTGTTTTGGTAGCGGTAACAAAATCGCAAGATTTTAGTTATAGATTAAATTTTGGGGGCTTTAAAAATGAACGAACAGAACTATCAGCAGCCGAATATGCAGGACTCTCAGGTTTATCAGGCAGAGGCACAGCCCGCTGTTTCAGATAAGCAGAAAATGGTAGCTGCAATCCTTTGCTTCTTCCTTGGCGGTCTCGGTGTTCACCGTTTCTACACAGGTAAGATTGGCACAGGCGTTGTATGGCTTCTTACTTTTGGCTGCTTCGGTATCGGTACTCTTATTGACTTTATCATGATCCTTACAGGTTCATTTAAAGACATCAACGATTTACCGTTGCAATAATCGCCATCTGAATACTGCAGAAAGTCAATTTCTGCAGTATTTTCTTTAAGTGTCGGGAGTATTTGGAATGAATATTGGAATAGTGTTGTCAGGCGGCATGGGAAAGGGTGCCTATCAGGTCGGTGCTATGAGGGCACTGAGTGAGTTTGTGCCGCTGAGTGATATAAGGAGCATAAGTTGTGCGTCTATCGGTGCTCTTAACGGATATGCTTATCTAACTGAAAATCTTGATGCAGCAGAAGATCTGTGGATGAATATGTGCGAAGATAACAAAAGACTCTTTTTGACACAGGTTCTCCGTAACGATATGCTCGCTCCAAAGATAGATAAACTCTATATCCCGGGCAGAGAGCTTCCTGCTTCACTCTACTGTGTTCTTCTTGACTGGGAACACAGAGATCTTGTCTACAAGGACATCTCAATCTCAGACAACAGCAACATCCCGCTTTACCTGAAAGCAAGCGTTTCATTCCCCGTGTACTGCCCATCCGTGCATATTGAAAATATCAACTATTATGACGGAGCCGTGGTCGACAATATTCCCATTTATCCCCTGATGAATTCTGATCTTGACTACATTATATGTCTTTATTTTGATGACATATATTATAAATTTGAAAGCAATGATTTTGACAAAAAAATAGTCAAGCTGACATATCCGAGCGAAATCGCTGTAAAACAGCATATCATTCTCAGAAAAGAAAGTATCAAAGATATGATCAAAAACGGTTACGACAGAACCGTTGAGCTTCTGAATATCTTTTTTGAAAAAGGTTATGACAATCTTGATCATATTTACGATGTCATTGAGAGCAGAAGTCATATCGGCCCATCAACAGATCTTCGTATAACCGGTGATGTGATCGCAACCAAAGTGAACCAGAAGGTCCTTCGCCTGACAAAAAATAAAGTTTTAAGATAAAAGGAGAGTTCCTTATGAAAAAGGCATTAGCAATCATCACTGCAGTTACAGGCATCCTTTGTGCTGTAGCAGCATCAATCCTCGGCATCATCTGCTTTGACGACTTTATCAAGTACGTTAAGAAAACTGTCAAGTTCGCTATAACTAAGATAAGTGAGCAGAAAATTTTCCACAGATCATAAGATTGGTCAAAAAATTAAGACAGGAAAGCTTCGGCTTCCCTGTCTTTTCTTTTGCAGATTTTATTATTTTCGACTGCAGCACCTTTACGGATGAGAGTCTCCGTTGCGGTATGCGGCCATAACGTCTTTAAAAATCTCACCGTTTGACGGTGGTGTCCAGGTGATTGCATTCGCCCCGGCTTCGATAGTTTCTCTTATGCTTTCGTCCGTCGGACCTCCCGTTGCGATGATCGGGATATCGTGATGCGACTTGCGGATTTTTCTGATTATATCCGCAGTCTTTGCGGCACCCGATACATTCAGTATACTCGCCCCTGCGGCAATTCTTGCGTCAATGTCCTCATCCTCACGGACAACTGTCACAATCGTCGGAATGTCCACCGTCTGTGAAACTTTTTCGATAATTTCATTAGATGTAGGTGCATTCAGCACAACCCCCGTCGCACCCTGCATTTCCGCAAAAACAGAAAGGCTGAGAACACGTTGTCCTTTCGTCAGACCTCCTCCGACTCCGACAAAAACGGGAATGTCCGAAACCTGCAGAATCGCCTGAGTGATGACAGGCTGAGGAGTGAACGGATAAACGGCAATCACCGCATCAGCATTGACGTTTTTGATTATCGCTACGTCGGTCGAAAAAACCAATGATTTTATTCTTTTACCGAAAACGGTTATTCCGCTGCACTCACGGATAATCTCAGGTACCCTTAATGAAAACTTCCTCAATGTTCCGTCAATAGGTCTCGGATATACCTTTGCCAACTCATCACTTCCTTTTCCTGATTGTAAAATAAAATTGTTTCGGATTTATTAAGTAACTTTTAATATATATCATCACTCTTGAAAAATTGGTCAAAACATAGTAAAATATTTCTGATATTTTTACTCTGTGAGGAATTACTATGCTTTCTGAAAAAATACAGAAAATTTTACTTGAAGTGCAGAAGCCGGGACGTTACGTCGGCGGTGAGCTCAACAGCGTCATTAAAAACAAGGATGACGTTGCAGTCCGCTATGCTTTCTGCTTCCCCGATACTTATGAAATCGGTATGTCACATCTCGGAATGAAAATCCTTTATTCCGTTGTCAACAACCGTGACGACGCATGGTGCGAACGTGTCTTTGCACCTGATAACGATATGGAAGAAAAAATGAGAGAAAACAACATCCCTCTCTGGGCACTTGAAAGCGGTGACAGTGTAAAGGATTTTGATCTCATCGGTTTTACACTTCAGTACGAGCTGAGCTTTTCAAACGTTCTGAATATGCTTGATCTTGCAGGTGTGCCGATTTATTCGAATGACAGAACTGACCTTACTCCGATTGTCGTTGCAGGTGGCCCGTGTGCCTGTAACGCTGAGCCGATGGCTGATTTCATTGATGTGTTTATGCTCGGCGACGGCGAGGAAACAACCGACCTTCTCATTTCTCTTGTCAAAAAGCACAAGGAACTCGGCTCCTCGAAGCTTGATTTCCTCCGTGACGTTGCAACACACAAAGGCTTTTATGTTCCTGCTTTTTACGATGTTGAATACAACGAAGACGGAACAATCAGAAGCGTGACAGCAAAGGAAACAGCACCCGAAAAGGCTGAAAAAGCTATCGTTTCGGATATGGATAAGGCTGTGTATCCCGAAAAATTCATCGTACCTTCTATCGAGGTCGTTCACGACAGAGTCACGGCAGAAATTTTCCGTGGCTGTATCAGAGGATGCCGTTTCTGTCAGGCAGGTTTCCTTTACAGACCAATCCGTGAAAAATCACCCGAGGTTGTTGAGGCACAGTGCAAAAAGCTTTGTGAAACATCCGGATATGATGAGATTTCTCTTTGTTCGCTGAGCACAAGTGACTACACAGGTCTTCAGCCACTTCTCAATTCAATGCTTGACTGGACAACGAAGGAAAAAATAAACGTTGCTCTTCCGTCGCTTCGTGTGGATAATTTCTCAGAGGAGCTTATGGAAAAACTTGCTGTCGTGCGCAGAAGCTCACTTACATTCGCACCCGAAGCAGGTACACAGCGTCTTCGTGATGCGATCAATAAAAACGTAACCGAAGCCGACGTTATGTCTACCGTTGACAAGGCTTTTGCAGGTGGTTGGACTGCAGTCAAGCTTTACTTTATGATCGGTCTTCCGACAGAAACCCTTGATGACGTTGCAGGAATTGCACAGCTCGGACAGAAGGTTGTCGACGAATACTACCGTCTGCCCGACAGACCGAAAGGAAAAGGCGTTCAGGTCAGCATCAGCGCTTCTTCATTCGTTCCGAAGCCATTCACACCTTTCCAATGGGAGCCACAGGACACTCAGGAAATGCTTGCCGAAAAGCAGCAGCACCTTATGGACAGTGTCACAACGAAGAAAATCAAAATTTCAACCCACACAACCGAAACCAGCTTTATGGAAGGTGTTCTCGCGCGAGGCGACAGACGTCTTTCAAAGGTCATTGAACTCGCGTGGAAAAAGGGTTGCAAGTTTGACAGTTGGGATGACCAGTTTAAATACGATATGTGGATGGAAGCTTTTGAAGAGGTCGGTCTTGACCCGAAATTCTACGCTAACCGCCGCCGTGATTTTGACGAAATCCTTCCGTGGGATCACCTTGACTACGGCATCAGCAAGAACTTCCTTATAAATGAAAACAAAAAAGCTCACGAGAGCATAACCACTCCGCACTGCAGAATCAAGTGCGCAGGCTGTGGCTCAAATAAACTTAACGGAGGTAAATGCGATGCGCTCAGTAAGGCTTAATTTTTCAAAGACAGGCAGAGCGATTTACATCTCTCACCTCGACGTTAACAGAATGATGACACGCGCAGTAAGACGTGCACAGCTTCCTATGTGGTACACGGAGGGCTTCAACCCTCATCCTTACATCGCCTTTGCCCTTCCCCTTTCACTCGGTCAGTCAAGCGACTGCGAGTATATGGACATCCGTATTGAGGGCGATATGACAAACGAAGAAATTATGCAGAGACTTAACGAAACTCTGCCCGAAGGACTGAAAATTCTTTCCGTCGGTTCTCCGGTTCACGACGCTAAAGAGATCGAAAAGGCTCAGTATTTTGTGAAAATAGTTTTTGCTGACAGCGAAGATGCTTCTCTTTTCCGTGACAAGGCGGAAGAACTGGTCCGCAGCGATGAGCTTATGGCAGAAAAACCCGGCAAAAAAGGTCACCGCAAGATTATGAAGCAGGTAAATCTAATCGATATGATTTTCGACGCGAAATTCACCTCGACTGACAATATTGTCAACCTTCAGTGTGTCCTTGCCGCAGGCAATACGCACAATCTCAACCCTACTCTGCTCGTTGAAACAATTGAAAATTGTGTTTCCCTCAAGCACACTCAACTACATATAGTACGAAAGAAACTTATCACAAAAAATAATGAAAATTTCCGCTGATTTTTTAAAAAAAGTCTTGCAAAACGGAACGGTTTGTGATAATATGTTTAAGCATTTCTGACCACTGTAGGGATAAGTATGCCCTCAGCGGGGTTTAATGCCCAACATTAAAGCGGACGGTCCTCTGAAGAGTAATCTTGTATGAACGCCTGAAATTCTATGGGAGGTGTCTGTAATGGACGCACTTAAGTTAATCGCACAGGACAGCCTCAAGCCTGAGGTTTCCGAGGCAATCAAAGTCGGTAACACAATCAAAATCTGGGTTAAGATCCGTGAAGGCGAGAGAGAAAGACTCCAGGCTTTCGAGGGTACAGTAATCGCTCGTAAGGGCAGCGGTGTTTCCGAGACCTTTACTGTTCGCCGTGTTTCTTATGGCGTTGGTGTTGAGAGAGTTTTCCCGGTTCACTCACCCAATGTTGATAAGATCGAGCTTATCAGAACAGGTAAGGTACGCAGAAGCAAGCTCTACTATCTGCGTAACAGAGTCGGTAAGGCAGCTAAAGTTAAGCAGCAGATCGGCTAATCAACCAAGAGCTGAGGGTACGCAGCGCCGTACCATTGAGGGTATGGGAGGCTTACGCTTCGCCATGCCCTTTTTTCCTTTTAATAACACATTCAGTAATGTGAATGTTTCCCATTTCCCGGAGGTAGCACTATGTTTTTAAGCAAACGCCGTATGCAGGTGGAGAGAACCGAATATCTTAAAGACGGTATGACACCTGAGCAGGCAAAAAAACACAGAAAAAAATGGCTCAGGATTTTTGACCTCTGCGGTTCAATCGTTACAGCCATTGTTATAATATTTGTCATTTTCACCTTTGTTTTCCGCCCTGCTAGTGTTGTGGGCGAGTCTATGCTTCCTACTCTTCAGAACGGCGACTGGCTTATTACCATTCCTCAGGATGAATATGAGTACGGTGATATAGTGGTATTTACTCCGGATAAGAATATGACAAATCACGAGGGTGAGCCGCAGAACGGTGAGCCCTATATCAAAAGAGTCATTGCTACAGCAGGTGACAGAGTTGAAGTCAATTTTGTTTCAGGTCAGGTCATCGTAAATGGCGAAACACTCGACGAGCCGTACATTCTGGATACAACAAGGGTGCCCGGAGATGTCATTTATCCCGTTGTTGTCCCTGAAGGTAAGATCTTTGTTATGGGTGATAACCGTAACAATTCAATAGACAGCCGTTCAAGCGAAGTAGGTTTCGTTGATAAAGAAACCGTGCTCGGTAAGGTTGTTTTCAGAGTGCTCCCGTTCGGAGATATGAATGTTTACGAAAATTTCAATCAGGGTGAAGAATAATGGATAATACACCTATCAGTAACGAAAACATAAATGAAACTGAAACTGTAACAGAAAAGAAGAAGCCTGGCTTTACAGGCCTTGTGTTTGATGTCGTTTCGATTTTTACAACGGCATTGGTTATCATTGCGATCCTTTTTACCTTCTTCATCCGCTTTGTCGGTGTCGACGGCAGATCAATGATGCCTACGCTCAATGACGGTGACTGGCTTCTCGTTTCTGCTATCAATAATGAAATCGAAGTCGGCGATATTGTTATCAGCACTCAGCCGAACTCTTTCAACGAACCTCTTGTAAAAAGAGTTATTGCAAAGGGCGGTCAGACTGTAGATATTGACTTCTTAACCGGTGCGGTATATGTGGACAACCAGAAGCTCGACGAGCCGTACATAATGGAACTTACTCACGTGTCAGAAGGAGTGTCTTTCCCTCTTACGGTGCCTGAGGGAACACTTTTCCTTATGGGTGACAACAGAAATGAGTCGTCTGACAGCCGTGACCCTGATGTAGGCTGTGTAGATGAGCGATATATTCTCGGTGTGGTAAAGTTCCGTTTATCACCGGATTTTACAAAGATAGACTGACGGGACTGCTTCTATGCAGTCCTTTACTTTTAGGAGAAAAAAATGAGTGATTTTCAGAAACAAACGGTACAATGGTTTCCCGGTCATATGGCGAAAACACGCAGACTCATCAAAGAGAGTCTGTCCATGGTCGACTGTGTGACGGAAATCCTTGATGCAAGAATCCCGCTTGCGAGTCGTAACCCGGAAATCGAAGAGATTACAGCGTCAAAGCCCCGCATAATACTTCTGAACAAGTGTGATATGGCTGACGAAAAAACCACAGCCGACTGGATAAAATATTTTAAAGCACACGGTGCAGAGGCAATCGCAGTTGACTGCCGTTCAGGCAAAGGACTCAACGCTTATCAGCCTCTTGTCAGAAAAGTTCTTGCGGATAAGATAAAAGCAAACAATGAAAAAGGTATGGTCGGAAAGTCGCTGCGTGTGATGGTCATCGGAATCCCCAATACAGGCAAGTCCTCGTTTATCAACAAAATGGCAGGCCGTGTACGCGCAAAAGTGGCGGACAAGCCGGGCGTGACTACGAGCAATCAATGGTTCAACATCGGCAACGGAATTGAACTTCTCGACACTCCGGGTGTCCTCTGGCCTAAATTTGACGATCCCGTAGTAGGTGACAAACTCGCCTTTATAGGCTCTGTAAAGGATGCCGTACTCGATATCGAAACTATGGCAATACGTCTCATCGATGCTCTTCGCGACGGTTATCCCGACCGTCTTTCAGAGAGATATAAGATCTCTGACTTTGAGCTCCTTGAGTCATGGGAGATCCTTGAGCTTATCGGCAGAAAACGCGGTATGCTCATTTCAGGCGGCGAAGTCAATACAGAAAGAGCATCCGTAATGCTTCTCGATGAGTACAGAGGCGGAAAGCTCGGCAGAATTTCGATGGAATTCCCCGAAAAATGACATTTCGTGCAGGATTTATAAATTTATTTTTGATTAGTTCATAAATTAGACAAAATAAAACTTATAATAATAAGTGAATACAGTGAAAAAGAAGCATTCTTTTTCTGCTGAAACGGAGGGACTACTATGGCAACTGAAAAAATTCTCGTTGTTGACGATGACAACAATATATGCGAACTGCTTCGCCTTTATCTTGAAAAAGAGGGTTATACCGTAATTCTTGCAAAGACAGGAATGCAGGCTGTGCAGACCTTTGCCGAGCAGCAACCCGACCTGATGCTTCTGGATATAATGCTTCCGGAGCTTGACGGATGGCAGGTTTGCCGTGAAGTACGAAAGTACTCCAATAAGCCGATCATTATGCTCACCGCAAAGGGGGAAACCTTTGACAAGGTGCTCGGTCTTGAGCTCGGAGCAGACGACTACATCACCAAGCCTTTCGAAGCAAAGGAAGTTCTCGCACGTATAAAGGCAGTGCTGCGCAGATCAGGCTCTGCACATCAGTCAGAGCTTGCTGAAGACATAAAGCAGGTTTCATACGACAATCTCGTGATCAATCTCACAAACTATGAGCTCAAGGTAAACGGCAAGCGTGTAGAAGCACCGCCCAAAGAGATGGAGCTTCTCTACCACCTCGCAAGTAACCCTCACCGTGTATTCACACGTGATCAGCTTCTCGACGAAGTGTGGGGATTTGACTACTACGGTGACAGCCGCACGGTAGACGTTCACGTCAAGAGAATCCGTGAAAAGCTTGAAGGAGTTTCCGACAAATGGGAGCTCAAGACAGTATGGGGTATCGGCTATAAATTTGAAACCAAGGACTGATAGTCTATGGATAAACCTAAAGTTAAGAAAAATACAAGGATTTTCCGTAAATATCTCCTTGTCATAACTTCGGTCATTCTTATGAGTGTCATCCTTCTTTGTTCTTCGTATCTTATCCTTGCTACAAGGCACTGGAACGCTGAACAGTTGGATACCCTGCAGCATAACTCCGACATAATCGCACAGAACGCTCAGCAGGTACTTATCCGTTTTAACCACTCCGGCAAGACAGAGGAAACGGATATCTCCGCACTCGCTATGATCTGCAACACGATGAGTATTATGTCCGAAGCCATCGATGCTGACATTTTTATCGTCGATATGGACGGGGACGTCGTAGTGTGTAAGGATATGATCGATGACGAATTCAGCTTTTCCAATCATTACCGCTGTCCCGTTCACAAGCGTTATCACATCGACGAAGAAATCATGAAAAAGGCGGCACAGGGTAACTACACCGAATCGTCCCGTCTCGGCGGTATCTTTGCTGACAATCAGCTCACTACCACGTCGCCCATCGTCGTCAAAGGCAAAACCGTCGCAGTTGTTTTTGCGACAGAACCTATTACCGCAAACTGGAACAGCTACGCTAAAAGGCTTCTTGAAGTTTTCTTCACAGCAGCAATTCTGGCGTTGATCGTTTCCTTCCTCACGGTTTACTACCTTTCATACAGACTGACACGTCCTTTGAGACAGATGTCCATTGCAGTCAAACACTACGCAGAGGGCGACTTCAGCTATAAGGTCAAGGTGAACGGACGGGATGAACTCGCAGAACTTTCAGAAGCGTTCAACACCATGGCGATGTCGCTTTCCACACAGGAAAGCTCACGACGCAGCTTTGTCGCAAACGTTTCGCATGAGCTCAAAACTCCGATGACTACAATCGGCGGATTCATCGACGGTATCCTCGACGGAACCATCAGCGAAGACAAACAGGAGTATTATCTGCGTCTCGTTTCCGATGAAGTAAAACGTCTCTCACGACTCGTGACGAGTATGATGAATCTTTCGAAGATCGAAGCCGGAGAAATGCAGATAAATCTCAGACAGTTTGACATCAGTGCAAATATTTTTAAGACACTTTTAAACTTTGAGAAAAAGATAAATGATAATAACATAGAAATCGTCGGACTCGACACGATGCAAAGCATCACGGTAAATGCCGACGAAGATATGATACAGCAGGTTATTTACAACCTCATTGAAAATGCCGTAAAGTTTACTCCTAACGGCGGATATATATTTATCAAAGACTACAAAGACAACGAAAAAACTTTTGTAAGCATCAGAAACAGCGGTGACGGAATCGAACGTGATGAGCTCAGCAAAATTTTTGAACGCTTTTATAAGGTTGACCGTTCGAGAAGCTACGATGTAAAGGGTGCAGGACTCGGTCTCTTCCTCGTCCGCAGCATTATCGAGCTCCACGGCGGTGAAATCAAAGTAGAGAGCAAGGTCGGAGAGTACACCGAATTTGCTTTCTGGATCCCAAACAAACATTAAACTCCCGAACGAGAGGCAGGATGAATTCCTATGAACGAAAACGGTAACAATATCATTCCGAATAATGAGCCGAGGAAAGAAAGCGTTCCTACCCCACCGGCACAGAATTCTTTCCATGAAAACAGAAATCCGGGCACAAACGGCACTTACGCATCGTATACTCCGCCCCGTGCTGATTTCGCTGAACAGAGAACAGCATATATGCCGCCGAAAGCAGAGCCGGACCCTAACACTCCTGATTCCAACAAAAAGAATAAGAAGAACAAATCCAAAGTCATAGGCAGTGTAGGATTTATCGTCTTCATCGTCCTTCTGGTTCTCACTCTGCTCGGTGCAGGTGCATTTACCGTATATTGGATCATTGCACATCCGTCAGACGGAAAAGATCAGTCCGTTCCGGGTGGTGACGGTACACAGATCGTCATAACCGAGTCTCCCACTCCGAACGAGAATTCGGAAAGCCTCACTACCATTCAGATCGCAGAAAATGCCGAAAAGATCAATGTAGGTATTATGATCTACGGAAAAACACAGTCTTTCATCTCAGGCACATCCTCTTCGCTCGTCGGTGAGGGTTCAGGTATCGTAATGGCTGTCGATAAGACAAACACCTACACCTACATCCTGACCTGTGCCCACGTCATAAGTGACGCTACCAACAACGGATATACCTTAACCGTGCAGGATGCCGACGGTAACACCTACGACGGTATAATGGTAGGTTGTGACGCTAAGACGGATATCGGTGTCATCAAAATCGCTGCTACAGGCTTACCCGTCGCACAGTTCGGTGACTCATCTGCTCTTAAAAAAGGTCAGAAGGTATATGCTATCGGTAATCCCGGAGGCATGGAATTTTTCGGATCGTTTACTGACGGTATGGTCTCTTCCATAGACCGTCCAATAAGCAGCGAAAGCGGCTATGAAATGAAGTGTATTCAGCACACAACGCCTATCAACTCAGGTAACTCAGGCGGTGCACTTCTCAACGAATTCGGTCAGGTTATCGGTATCAACTCATCTAAAATCGTAAGCACCGGCTACGAGGGAATGGCTTTCGCTATTCCGATAAGCGATGCTAAGCCGATCATCGATGACATCATCGCAAACGGTTATGTTACAAACAGACCTAAGCTCGGAATTTCTTACACTGCAGCTATGCAGTACCAGCAGTACGCTATGATTATCAAGCTCAAGGAACTGCCCGCAGGTTCACTCATCATCCGTGACATCAGTCCCGACAGTTCACTCGCAGGTACAAACGTTGAGATTTATGACCTCATCATCGCTGTCGACGGTAAAGACCTTGATACACCCGATGTCCTTCTTGATAAGATCGAAACCGGTAATGTAGGTGACGAGCTTACACTCACAATCTGCAGAATTTCTGATGACTACTCCGTTTCAAAGTTCGACGTAACCGTCAAGCTGGTCGAGGACACAGGAGCTTCAGCTTCATCACAGACAGAACAGCCCGATAATTATTGGGAACAGTACTTCGGTAATTAAACTCTCAGCACCCACTTAACGGTGGGTGCTGCTTTATAGGTGGTTAATATGGCAGATATCGTAACTCTCGGAGAACTTCTCATAGACTTCACCTCTGTCGGCACAAACGGGCAGGGTCAGCTCCTCTTTGCCCGTAATCCGGGCGGTGCACCTGCCAATGTAGCGGTTGCAGTTGCGAAGCTCGGCGGCAGTTCTGCTTTTATAGGAAAAATCGGCGGAGATATGCACGGAGATTTTCTCAGAGCAACTCTCAAAGAAAGCGGTGTCGACTGCGACGGTCTTATGACAGACTCTGATCACTTTACGACTCTCGCCTTTGTCGGTATAAAGGATGACGGCGAGCGTGAGTTTTCCTTTGCAAGAAAACACGGTGCGGATAAAATGCTCTGTATTGACGATATACCGGTTGATAAAATTAATGAAAGTAAGATCTTTCATTTCGGCTCGGTTTCTCTGACAGATGAACCGTCACGCAGTGCCACACTTTTCTCTGCAAAGACAGCGAAACAGTCGGGGGTAACCGTCGCCTATGATCCCAACTACAGAGCTTCTCTGTGGGAAAGCGAAGCGACAGCCGTGTTTCATATGCGAGATGCACTCAGATTTGCAGACCTCGTCAAAGTCTCTGACGAAGAAACTCCTCTGCTTACGGGAGAAGCTGATTTCAGAAAAGCTGCGGAAATTCTTGTCAACGATGGTGCAACCATTGCCGTCGTCACCCTCGGTAAGGACGGAGCTTACGTCTGCACAAAAAGCGGTGGCGTAAAGGTAGACGGATATAAGGCAAACGCTGTGGACAGTACGGGAGCAGGTGATTCCTTCTGGGGAGCATTTCTTCTGAAGGTCGCACAAAGCGGTAAGCTTCCTTCGGAAATCACACTCGGTGAAGCAGCAGACTTCGCTCGCTTTGCAAATGCTGCGGCAAGCATCTGCGTAGAAGGTTCAGGTGCTATTCCGTCACTTCCGTCAATCGAAGACATAGAAAAAAGACTCTGAGAAAATCTCTCAGAGTCTTTCGTTTTTATGAATTCAGTATGGGCAGTCCGTTTTCATCCCAACGGACTGTTCTTTTTCTTGCACTTCTGCAGGGGTCAT
>JAZRNG010000043.1:0-10499 GCA_045648065.1 Acutalibacteraceae bacterium
TACGTCTGTGACCAACCATCTTAAGAAGACCACGTCTTGAGTGATGGTCCTTCTTGTGCTCCTTGAGATGCTCTGTAAGGTCGTTGATTCTCTTTGTAAGAACAGCGATCTGAACCTCAGGTGAACCTGTGTCACCCTCGTGAAGAGCGTATTCAGCCATGATAGCCTGCTTCTCTGCCTGTGTCATTATTTTCACCTCATTTAAAATATTTTACATGCTCCGGAATCCCAGGTTAAGGCAGGTGAACACCGCTTTGCGGTTAAGCCCAAAATCCGAGAAACGGAAACATAGCGAAGGTATTTTATCATAAATATTCCGGTTTGTAAAGGGGTAAATTAAAAAATTTGTTTCCGCAGTAAAAATCAAGGCATATACTATAACGAGATGTTTAAAATAAAATCAAGCGGGTATGAGTAAACGGTGGCAGTCCATTGCCTACGGGGAGCCGTGACTCGTCTTTTCTGACAAAGTACTTGCTTCAGATAGTCGCTGACGGTGCAAAAGTGCCGTCAGTGATTCAGGTTTTGTCCTTCTTTTATATTATAATCGAAACTGTTGCTGATTTATATGTCAAATTTTATAACAACGTAATAATTATACTTTTCCTTACAAAATTCTCTTTTTTCATTGACCTGAAAAATAAAATTTATTATCATAAGATAAAGACGGATCAAAACTAAGGAGAATAGCTATGACTAACAGAGAAAAACTTCATTCGGGACAGATTTACTATCCGAGTGACGATGAAATCATGAAAGAACAGCTTTTATGCCTCGAAAAACTCTATGACTACAATATGACACGTCCGCTTGAGCAGGAAAAGCGCGAAGCGATGCTCAGAGATATGTTCGCTGAAATCGGTGAAGGATGTTACATAGAGCCTCCTCTTCGTGCAAACTGGGGTGGTAAACACGTTCATTTCGGAAAAATGGTCTATGCTAACTTCAACCTCACCCTCGTCGACGATACACACATTTACATCGGAGACTATACGCTTATCGGACCGAATGTTACTATCGCAACCGCAGGACACCCGATCGACCCTGATCTGCGTGAAAAAGCTTACCAGTTCAACCGAAGCGTCCACATAGGCAGAAACTGTTGGATCGGTGCTGGTGCAGTAATCGTTCCCGGCATCACAATCGGTGACAATACGGTAATAGGCGCAGGAAGTATAGTCACAAAAGACATACCTTCAGGTGTTGTTGCAGTCGGAAATCCGTGCAAAGTTTTAAGAAAAATCGGCGAACATGACAAAGAGTACTATTTCAAGGATTGCAAAATTGATTATAATGGTTTATAATATTATATTGTAGAAAATTGAGAGGAGTATCAGCAAATGAAACACCCCGAAATCGTAAAAAAAATGAGTCTTGAGCAAAAGGCATCTTTTGTTTCAGGTTATGACTACTGGCATCTTGAGGAAGCACCTGAGCTCGGTCTTCCGAAACTTATGATTACTGACGGACCTCATGGTCTTCGTAAGCAGAACAAAGACAAAAAGACTTCTCAGGGAATCGGACTCGGAAATTCAGTCCCTTCAACCTGCTTCCCTCCCGCTTCAACATCTTCCTGCTCTTGGGACGAAGACCTCCTCAGAGAAGAAGGTGTCGCACTTGCAGAAGAGTGTCTTAAAGAAGAAGTTTCAGTCGTCCTCGGACCCGGCACAAACATCAAACGTGCTCCTACTTGCGGCAGAAACTTTGAGTATTTCAGCGAAGATCCGTATCTTGCAGGTAAATGCTCTGCAAGTTTTGTAAACGGCGTACAGTCAAAGGGCGTCGGTACATCTCTCAAACATTTTGCTTGTAACTCACAGGAAGCTTTCCGTATGGTTGTCAATGAAGTTGTCGACGAACGTGCAATGCGTGAGCTTTACCTTACAGCATTTGAAATCTGTGTCAAGGAAGCTCAGCCCTGGACTATCATGAACTCATATAACCGTATCAACGGTGTTTACTCATCACAGAATGAGTGGCTTCAGGAAAAAGTCCTTCGCGGTGAGTGGGGATTTGAGGGACTTATCGTTACTGACTGGGGTTCATCAGTTGATCGTATCCCCGGACTTTACAACGGCACAGACCTTGAAATGCCTTCATCAGCAAGAATCAATACAAACAAGATTATCGCTGCAGTAAACAGCGGTGAGCTTGATATTGGGGCGCCTCAAAAGAGAGTTGATACAGTTGTCGACCTCATCGTCAAGTCAAAGCCCGCACTTCAGAAGAAGCATACATATGATGTTGAAGCACATCACGCAATCGCACGTAAGGTTGCCGAGGGTTCAATGGTTCTTCTTAAAAATAATGACAACGTTCTTCCTCTTAAGAAAGGTCAGAAGGTTGCTGTCATCGGTGAACTTGCTGCTTCTCCCCGTTTCCAGGGCGCAGGCTCTTCAGTTATCAATCCTAACAAGCTCGACAATGCTCTTGATGAACTCAAGAAGCTTGGTGTTGACGTCGTTTACGCTCCCGGTTATGTCAAGAACAAGGACGAAATCAAGGGCGATCTCGTAAATGCGGCTGTAGAAGCTGCAAAGAGCGCAGATGTCGCTCTCGTATTCGTAGGTCTTACAGACGAATTTGAAGGCGAAGGCTACGACAGAGTAAATATTGAAATGCCGTCAAGCCATAACAATCTCGTTTCAGTTATCGCGAAAGCTAACCCGAATACCGCAGTTGTCCTTGCAGGTGGTTCAGTTATCAACCTTCCGTGGATTAACGAAGTCAAGGGACTTCTTAGCACAGGTCTCGGCGGTCAGGCTGTGGGCAGTGCTACAGCTAACCTCCTCACAGGTGCTGTCAATCCGTCAGGTAAGACTTCTGAGACATATCCTCTTTCATACGAGGATAACCCGACATTCGGCAACTATCCCGGCGGCCCTGTAACAAGTGAACACAGAGAGTCTGTTTACATCGGTTACCGTTACTACGATAAGGCAGAGAAAGACGTTCTCTTCCCCTTCGGCTACGGTCTTTCATACACAACATTTGAATACAGCGACCTTCAGGTTTCTGCGGACAGCATCAAAGATACCGATACAGTAAAGGTTTCTTTCAAGGTAAAGAATACAGGCAACGTTTACGGTGGCGAAGTTGCTGAGCTTTATGTCGCTGATAAAGATGCTACTATCTTCCGTCCTGTCAAAGAACTCCGCGGATTCAAGAAAGTATTCCTCAACCCAGGTGAAGAAAAAACAGTTACACTTGAGCTTTCAAAAAGAGCATTTGCTTTCTATAATGTCAAGCTCGGTGACTGGATGGTAGAGACAGGTGAGTTCGATATCCTCGTCGGTGCATCAAGCCGTGACATCAAGCTTTCAAAGACAATCACAGTCGAATCAACAGTCAAGGCTGAAATCCCTGATTACAGAAAGACTGCTCCTGCATACTACACAGCAGATGTCAAGGGTATGAATGGTGCTCAGTTTGAGGCTGTACTCGGAAGTGAGCTTCCGAAGAACGAACGTGACAAGTCATTGCCGATCGATATGTACTGCTGTCTTAACGATGCAAGACATACAAAGTGGGGCGGCAGAATGTGTAACGCTATCGAAGGCATTATGGCAAAATTCGGCTCTGCTGAAAACGGTGACGGCAAGATGATCGCAGCTATGGCAACTCAGATTCCTATCCGTAACTTCATGGCTATGAGTATGGGTGTTGCTTCACCTGAAATCATCGATGGTCTTCTTATGATCCTCAACGACGATCAGTCAAGTTTCGTCGGATTTAATAAAATTTTCTGGAGACTCGGCGGAGCACTCACAAGACTTCCTGCTCTTCTCAAATCAATCTAAACGAATAAAAGCAAAAAACCGACAGACCGTAAGATCTGTCGGTTTGATTTTTGTTGAAACTTAGATAACACCCTGTGACATCATAGCATCTGCCACCTTGATGAAACCTGCGATATTTGCACCTGCAACAAGGTTGTAACCAAGACCGTACTCCTCTGCTGCTGCAGCTGAAGAGTCATGAATTGACTTCATGATTGACTTAAGTCTGTTGTCAACCTTCTCTGTTGTCCAGTTATATCTAAGAGAGTTCTGTGTCATCTCAAGAGCTGAAACAGCAACACCGCCTGCATTAACAGCCTTTGACGGAGCAACAGCCTTGCAGTTTTCCATAAGGTATGCAAGAGCATCGTTTGTCGAAGGCATATTTGAAACCTCGATGTAATACTGAACACCGTTCTCAACAAGCTGCTTTGCTTCAAATACTGAAACTTCGTTCTGAGTTGCACAAGGCATTGCGATATCAACAGGCACATTCCACGGTTTCTCTCCGGGGAAGAACTCAACGCCGAATTTATCAGCATAGTCCTGAACTTTATCTCTGCCTGAAGCACGCATTTCAAGCATATAGTTGATCTTCTCGTCTGTTGTGATTCCATCCGGGTCATAAACATAACCGTCCGGACCTGAAATAGTAACTACCTTACCACCGAGCTCAGCAACCTTCTTGACTGTACCCCATGCAACGTTACCAAAACCTGAAACAGCAACTGTCTTGCCCTCGATTGACTCACCGAAATGAGCGAGAACTTCCTGTGCATAGTAAGTTGCACCAAAGCCTGTAGCCTCCGGTCTTACGAGTGAACCACCGTAAGAAAGGCCTTTACCTGTGATAACACCGTTTTCGAAGTTACCCTTGATACGTCTGTACTGGCCGAAAAGGTAGCCGATTTCTCTGCCGCCTACACCAACGTCACCAGCAGGAACGTCGAGGTTCGGTCCGATATATCTGTAAAGCTCTGTCATAAATGCCTGACAGAAACGGAGCACTTCTCCGTCCGACTTGCCTCTGGGGTCGAAGTCCGAGCCACCCTTAGCACCACCGATAGGAAGGCTTGTAAGGCTATTCTTGAAAGTCTGTTCAAAAGCAAGGAATTTAATAATACCGCTATAAACTGAAGGATGGAAACGAAGTCCGCCCTTGTAAGGTCCGATTGCACTGTTGAACTGAACACGGTAACCTGTATTTACCTGAACCTTGCCCGCATCGTCAACCCATGCTACACGGAAAGCAATCTGTCTCTCAGGCTCAACCATTCTTTCAAGCAAACCCGCTGCTTCATACTCAGGATGTCTGTCCATAACAGGAACAAGGCTTCTGAGCACCTCAGTTACAGTCTGAACAAACTCAGGCTCGTGAGGATGTTTTTTTGCCACGTCGGCAATAACTCTTTCTACATAATTCATATAAGGTCATCTCCTTAAAATAAGCGAAAACGTAAAGGCGACTGAAACAGTCAGCAATAATAGTGTTTGTAAAACTTATCAAAACACACCTAAATGTGTATTCATCGAAACTGAAATAAATGCCCAGACGAATCCTTTATGCCACACTATAAAATACCGTCATATTATACTACCTAATTTTTCGAATTTCAACAGTATTTTTGAAAAAAATCACAAAAAAATAGGGTGGTTTTTAGCCACCCTGCATAATTTTGGGAAATTAATACATAAACATGAATGCAATTGAAACACCAAGAGCCAATACAAAGAAACCAATTGCGATAAACTTTGTGATCTTTGCGAGCTTCTGCTCGATTGTCTTACCCTTAGCCTTACCAAAGAAAGTATCGGCACCGCCCGAGATTGCACCTGAAAGACCTGCTGAACGGCTCTCCTGAAGAAGAACTGCAACAATAAGAATGATAGCAAGTATAATAAGCACAGCGCCAAAAACGTACTGAATAGCCTGCATAATTAAACCTCCATTAGTATTTTTACCAAGACATTCTATCACACATTATTTGAAAATGCAATAGAAAATTTTAATCAAAACAAAAATAAGTAATATTTTCCCTGTAATTTTTACAGAAAAACAGGATAATATAATCTTAGCGGAAGAAAACGAAAGATTGCGTTTGCTCGTTTTTCCGCTGCCACCGACGTAAGGAAGCCCAAGTCGGTGGCATTTTTATTTATATAAGTGACATCTGTTCACCCGTATCCTCTGCACTCAGAAGAGCTCCTGCTGCAGGAAGATTTTTGGTTTTATAACGGTATGGCTTTGCGAACTCGCCTTTTTTGTAATCTCTCACCTTTTTAAGGATGTGACCTTTTTTCATAGTCATAACGGATACACCCTGTGTATCCTTTGTAGTCTTCGGTGAAATCGCACCCGTATTGATAAGAAGCAGTCTGCCTGAAGTGGACTCAAGCACGAGGTCGCAGTCTTCGACTACATGGCGTATTGCTCCTATCGGGAACTTATCACAGTAAGCCTTGATGAGCTTTTTACGGTTAGTCTTAGTCGCGTATGCAGTCAGATCAACCTTACCGACCTTACCGTTTTCAAAGAAGAACATTACATAACCCTTGTAGTCAAGAGTCGCAATCATATAGATCGCATTTTCACCTTCGTCCATTTCAAGCTTTGAAGCTACGAAATCGCCAAGCACGCTCGCTTTACCTAAATCAAATTCAGATGCCTTTGACTTATAAACCTGACATTTGTCAGTAAAGAAAAGAAGCTCAGTATTGTTTGTAGCTTCAAGCTCAAGCAACATCTCGTCGCCCTCTTTGAGCTTCTGCTCGCCGCTTGTGCGAAGTGCCTGAGGTGTAATTTTTTTGAAGTAGCCTTCCTTTGTAAAGAAAAGGTTGACAGGAAAATCCGGCTCTTCCTCTTCTTTTTCTTCGAAAGCAACATCAATAGCAAAGATTATTTCAGTCTTTCTCGGCTGTCCGTATTTCTTTGCAATTTCATTGAGTTCATTTACGATGATCTTCTTAACCTTTGATTTGTGAGCGAGGATATCCTCCATTTCTTCGATTTCCTTCCGAAGCTTTTCGATGTCCTGTGTTCTCTTTAAAATATATTCACGGTTAAGATGTCGCAGCTTGATTTCAGCAACATAATTTGCCTGAATTTCGTCGATACCAAAGCCGATCATAAGGTTTGGTACAACTTCGCTTTCCTCTTCGGTCTGACGGATAATCTTAATAGCTTTGTCTATATCAAGAAGTATCTTCTGCAAACCTTCGAGCAAATGAAGCTTTTCTTTTGCTTTTGAGAGTTCAAAGAAAACTCTGCGGCGTACACCTTCTGTACGGAATGCAATCCATTCGAGAAGGATATCACGCACACCAAGAACCTTCGGCACACCTGCGATGAGAAGATTAAAGTTGCAGGAGAATGTGTCTTCAAGCGGTGTAACGCGGTAGAGCTTCTGCATAAGCTTATCAGGGTCTGTACCTTTTTTCAGGTCGATTGTGATTTTAAGACCTGACTTATCAGTCTCGTCACGTATGTCGCTGATTTCACGCACCGAACCTGACTTGTATTTTTCTATGATCTTGTCAATGATAGCTTCAGCCGTTGTCGTCGGCGGAATTTCAGTTACTTCGATACATCTGTTATCTTTATCATAACGGTACTTAGCTCTGACCTTGAATCCGCCTCGACCATTGCGATATATAGCATCCATAGCATCACGGTCGTAAACGAGCTGTCCGCCGCCTATAAAGTCAGGAGCTTTGAGAGTTTCCGTTATGTCTGCATTATCATCCTTGATAAGTGCAACGGTTGTTTCACATATTTCCTGAAGGTTGAAAGAGCAGATTGAACTTGCCATACCGACAGCGATACCCGTCGTCGGGTTAGTAAGCACCGTAGGGAACTTAACAGGCAAGAGTGACGGTTCTTTCATTGTATTGTCATAGTTGTCAACGAAATCAACCGTATCCTTATCGATTTCAGCAAAAAGCTCTGCACAGATAGGTGCAAGTTTTGCCTCTGTATATCGCGGAGCTGCCCACTGCATGTCTCTTGAATAAGCTTTACCGAAGTTTCCCTTAGAGTCAACAAACGGATGAAGAAGTGCTTCATAACCTCTCGAAAGACGAACCATCGTATCGTAAATAGCGGCATCACCGTGAGGGTTGAGCTTCATCGTCTGACCTACGATATTGGCAGACTTTGTACGTGCGCCTGTAAGAAGTCCCATTTTATACATTGTATAAAGCAGCTTTCTGTGTGAAGGCTTGAAACCGTCGATTTCGGGAATCGCACGTGACAGAATAACGCTCATCGCGTAAGGCATATAGTTTGTTTCAAGAGTTTCGGTAATATTCTGTCTGAGTACTGTACCGGCACCAAGTATGTGGGTATTCGGATTCATTTCTTCTTCAGTTTTTACAACCTCTTTTTTCTTTCTTGCCATACTGTCACCTCCCTTAGCTTAAGTCAAGCATATCGATGTACATATAACCGTTATCGGCAATATGCTCTTTTCTGCCTACAAGGTTATCACCGAGAAGCATATCAAAAATCTGAGCGGTACGCTCTGCATCCTCGGGAAGAATTTCAACAAGACGTCTTGTCTTCGGATTCATTGTAGTAAGCCACATCATCTCAGCTTCGTTTTCACCAAGACCCTTTGAGCGCTGAACTGTATATTTAGCATTACCGATTTCTTCGATAGCTGCTGTCTTTTCCTGCTCAGTATATGCGAACCAAACCTGATCTTTAGTGTTGATTTCATAAAGCGGGGTTTCCGCAATAAACACCTTACCCTCTTCGATGAGAGTCGGCATAAGACGGTAAATCATAGTAAGAATAAGCGTACGGATCTGGAAACCGTCGACGTCGGCATCCGTACAGATGATAACTTTATTATATCTGAGAAGGTCGAGATTAAACTCTGCAAGACCCTTCATATGCTTTGACTTGACTTCAACACCGCAACCGAGAACTTTTACGAGGTCAGTGATAATTTCACTTTTGAAAATCTTGTCATATTCACACTTAAGACAGTTGAGGATTTTACCACGGACAGGCATAAGAGCCTGGAACTCCGAGTCACGTGCCTGCTTACAGGCACCAAGTGCTGAATCACCCTCCACGATGAAGAGTTCTCTGTCCTCAGCATTTTTAGCTCGGCAGTCAACAAATTTCTGAACTCTGTTTGCAAGGTCATTTGACGTTGTGAGAGTTTTCTTTATTGTCTGTCTTGTAACCTCAGCCTTTACACGGCTGCGCATATTGATAAGAACCTGATTTGCAATTTTCTCTGCTTCAGTTCTGTTTTCGATGAAATAGATTTCAAGCTGATGCTTGAAGAAATCTGTCATCGCTTCCTGGATAAACTTGTTTGTTATTGCTTTCTTTGTCTGATTTTCATATGAAGTTTCAGTTGAGAAAGATGAAACAACAAGCACAAGACAGTCCTCAATGTCTTCAAACTTGATCTTCGGGTCAGACTTTGTATACTTACCGTTCGTTTTCAGATAAGAGTCGATCTGATAAGTAAAGGCGTTTCTGACTGCTTTTTCGGGTGCACCGCCATGCTCAAGCCAGCTTGAATTGTGGTAGTACTCCTTCTTCTGCGATTTGTTTGAGAAGCAGAGCGCTGAAGTGATGAGCACCTTATAATCCTTATGGTCTTCACGGTCACGACCCACACGCTCGGTCTGCCAGGACTGAACAGCAGTCATCGCAGAATCCTCTGCAATCTCTGTTACGTAGTCTGTGATACCGTTTTCATAATAATATTCAAATGTTTCAAACTGAGTTTTGTTAAGCTGATTTTTAAGAATAAACTTAATACCTGAGTTTACGATTGCCTGACGTTTAATTATGTCCTGATAGTATTCAAGAGGAACCGCAATATCCGTAAACACCTTAAGGTCGGGACGCCATTTGATACGTGAGCCTGTGTCACGCTTCGAGTACGGCTCTTTTTCCATCTGTCCTACAAGCTTACCCTTTTTGAAGTTGAGCTTGTAGCAGAATCCGTCACGGTGAATTTCAGCCTCCATATACTCTGAAGCAAACTGAGTTGCACAAAGGCCGAGACCGTTAAGACCGAGCGAATATCCGTAGCTGTTGTCGCCGCCCTTAGAGTACTTACCGCCTGCATAGAGTGTGCAGAAAACGAGTTCCCAGTTGAATTTCTTTTCTTTTGTATTATAATCGACAGGAATGCCTCGACCGAAGTCCTGAATTTCAACTGAATGGTCAAGGTAGCGTGTAACAACTATTTTATCTCCAAAGCCTTCACGGGCTTCATCTATTGAGTTTGACAAAATTTCAAAAACGGAATGCTGACATCCTTCGATATCATCAGAGCCGAAAATAACCGCAGGACGTTTACGCACCTGGTCAGGCCCTTTGAGGGAAACTATGTCATCATTACCGTAGCTTGCTTTTTTTGCCATAACTACACTCCTTTATTTCTTCATTAAGATATTACCTAACTGAAAATCAGTCGTCTACAGAAAATACCATTTTATATTTTACACTATATCTTGTGGTTTAGTCAAGTTTTTTGTAGAATTTGAAGTAGTCACAGTCCCCTTTGCGGGTCTGTGTAAAAATATGCTCGGCAAATTAATTATGTCCAAACAAATTCGGGTTTGTCGGGTAGAATATTCAATTAATATCGTAGGGGCGACCATCGGTCGTCCGCAAAAATTCTGCTTAATTCAACGGACGCGCAATGCGCGCCCCTACGAACACATGGTCAATTTGTGCAAAACCAAAGA
>JAZRNG010000044.1:0-2552 GCA_045648065.1 Acutalibacteraceae bacterium
GCCATTGCTTCCATATCGGAGAGCACCTCACCCTTTTCGCCGACAGTGATTGTGCCGTACGGACGAACACCGATCACCGCATCTTTTTCAATAAGATCAAGCTGAACCTTAAGATTTTCAAGGCTGTCGGGTGTGGGATTAAGATTCGGCATAGAACAGACAAGAGTGTATCCGCCGTGAGCGCAAGCCTTAGTGCCCGTTGCAATTGTCTCTTTATAAGAAAAACCCGGCTCTCGCAAATGCACGTGAACATCTGCAAGTCCGGGTAAAATATACATATTTTCTCAATCAACTGTTTTTGCAGGCAATGAGCCGAAACATTCGGAAACAGAGGCAATACGGCCAGAAGAAACAAGTATATCCTGCTTTACAAATCTGCCGTCAATGTAAACTTTTCCGCCTTTAAGAATGTAGTCCATAACCTGCTCCTTCCGCCACTTGAAAAGTGACAACGTAAAGTTTTCGTACTAACAAAAATTTTATCACATTAAGGGGTTTTTGTCAATGAAAAGCCGTTTGTAAAAACATAAATAAAAATCAAAAAACAGACCGTTATTTTGTGAATAAAGACGCATTTCAATCTGTTATGTAAATATTCGCACAAAAGTAAACCGGCACCGTTTTCACGATGCCGGATTTTCAATTATGCAACGGAGAGAAAGCTCCAGAAATCTGCGAAGCCCTTCTTGCCGAAAATCTTAAGAAGAACGTCTGAAACAACGCCGAGAACAAGTTCAACAGCGTCCATTGTCGGATCCTCAACCTCAGGCTGATATCTGTCTTCCCAGATATTGTACTTAACGTTAAGCTCAATGAGGAGATCCTTGAATGCAAAGATAATTTCGTCATCTGCATCACGGTCATTGATAGTACATGCCATCATAGCTTCTGCATCTGCAACAGCCTTATCAAGTCTTGCTGCATCTTCTGCAGAAAGAGTTGAGCGGTCGATTGTAGCAGCATCGGGAAGATAGTCTCTTGTGAGTCTTCTTACGAATCTTGACTCATTGAACTGAGGATATGTATCCTCGCAGTCATAGATTGAGTGAATATTGCCAAGAGCAATTTCAAAAGCGAGGCTGAGAGCTGTATTGTTGTCTGTAAGCTCGTGTTTCTGACCCTCAAAGTACCATGATGTCTCTTCAAAATAGCATGTTGAAGCATCGATTGAGCCATCGGGTGAAACATTGTGTGCGGGATCAGCAATGTATTCATCGCTGAAAGACTGACCTGCAGGAACAAATGATGTGCCTGGTGCTGTAGAAGAAATCTGGATGATTTCGTCTGAGTTTGTTGTGTCATATGTTTCAAAGAACTTGAAGAAACCGTAATCCTCATCACCGAAAGCGAGGTTATAACCGCTGATGAAGTAGAATTCTGTGCCGTATGTGTTCTTCTGATACATAAGTCTTTCTTCAAGGTTAGCCTGAGCAGCAGCGTATCTGTCTGTCTGAGCCTTTACCTCTGCCATCTCTTCGCCCTGAAGATACTTAGCAGCAAACTCCTCATATCTGCCTGACGGGCAGAGAGAAAGGAAAGAAGTATTCTTAAGGAAAAGTGTTCTTACGAGTGAATCAACGATATCGTCAAGAATGTTTCTGAGCTCCTGCTTAGGAAGAATTCTTGCTGCGATATTGATGATTGAGCCTACATAAGGATCAACGAAGCCGAGTTCGCCGAGAAGGTTTGTGTAAACCATTGCAGGTGCATTGTCATCGAAGTCAGCGAGCATAAGGTCACCGAAAACATCACTGCCGTCCCAAGCGCCTACGATACTGATAACCTTCGCAACTCTGCCTGCATCAGGATACTGATTGAGATAGTTGTTGACAACGCTTGCGCCCATACTCATAGGAACAAGGATAACCTTTGACGCACCGGTCTGCTTAAGAACAACATTTTCAATGAAGTCATTGAGACCTACTGCATTCTTATCAGCATTTGAGAAAACAGGATAGTTGTAGCAATATACGTTTTCTTCACCGATCTCTTCGAGAAGGAAATCACAAGGAATTCTGTCATCAAAGATATCTCTTGCTTCTTCGTCATACTCAGAAACAGGATACTTATGAAGCGGAGTTACAACGTTATTGATAGGGTTGCCGTTTTCGTCGCTGAGATGATCAGCAAAGAAAATTTCAAGAACATTATCAATGCTTGATGAAGGAATGATATCCCTCTGAAGAGCGATAGAACCGATAAACTCTACAACAAACTTAACGAGGTTTATCCAATCGCCGATTCCGAAGCTGTCGAAATCTGTGTTGATGTGGAGAAGGTTCCAGTCAGCTACTACATTACCTTCGTCGTCATACTTGTAAGTCTGTGACTGACCGATGCCGGGTACGAAGACTACAGGAACGACTTCCTCTTTTGCAGATACTGTAAATGCGACTGTCATAGCTGAAAAAGCCATAACAACACAAAGAAGTACTGCGAGAATTTTCTTTGTAATTTTCATTTTTTTGACCTCCATAGTCATTATTACCATTAAATTGTATCAAAAAAGATAAATAAAATCAATATGCAAAAATAAATTTATGTATTTAATA
>JAZRNG010000045.1:0-4353 GCA_045648065.1 Acutalibacteraceae bacterium
GGGGCGCGCATTGCGCGTCCGTTGAATTAAGCAGAATTTTTGCGGACGACCGATGGTCGCCCCTACGATATTAATTGAATATTCTACCCGACAAACCCGAATTTATTAAATATTTTCAGCAAAAAAAGCAGACAGTTCAACCTGTCTGCTTTCAGATTTAAAGTAATATTCTTCCGCCGATTTCGATGAGGAAATCGTCATCTTTTATGATCGAAATAAGCTCTGCTTCATCCTTCGGCAAAACCTTTGTTCTTGTGGCGGAGATACCTTCAAAGCCCGGATGATGATAGTCAGAACCTACCGTCATCACTTTGCCCTTAGCTGCTGCATATTTTGCTGCGACCGCTACCCTGCTGTTGTGATTCTGATGAACATTGAAAGCTTCGATAGCATCAAGAAGATCCGAATTCATTCTGATCATTCCGTTTCTGAACGGATGTGCCTGAATAAGAAGTGATCCTTCCTTTTTATATTCCGAGACAAATGTTTCAAGGTTTGTATTCAGATAATCATAGATATCAGGAAGCTCATCGAAAGAAAAGCCGTAGAAAAGATAGTCGTTGTCGCTATGCTTGTGGAATCTGAGCTCTGCACCGTCAAAAATTTTTATACCCAACTTTTCGCCTGTTTCGTGTGCAAGATAAAGATCTTTTTTAAATCTTTCAATCGCAGTTTCCTTATCACCGAAACGATCGACCTCAGCAATAAGATGGTTCGTGACTGCTACTGCATCATAACCTGCCTCGTGAAAAACACGGACAAGCTCGTCTACAGGAACCTCTGAGCATCCGCTCGCAGGTGCAGAGTGTGCGTGAAGCTCAATTCTGTACGGATAGAGTTTTTTAAATTCTTCTGCGGCTTTTTTCGGATCGTACATAATATCACCTGCTCATTTCTTTTCTAAGGCGTTGTATATTTTTTCATATACAATTTCGCTGATCTGATTTGTTTTGAGATTTTCAATATCCTCGTACGGAATAACGTCTACGATATTGAATCTGACTTCCGTTCTTCTGCGGAATCGGTTTTTATCTATTGAACGTGTATTGTTCATTACACCTATAACTATAGGAACCTTTGCTTTTTTTGCGATTTTGAAAGAACCGTTTCTGAAAGGAAGAAGACCTTCGCCTGTTTTATTTACCCAGCCTTCAGGATAAATACCCATTGCGCTGACACCATCGGTGATACGCCTTGCTGCCTCATTGATAGTCTTTACCGCTTCTCTGGCATTGTCACGGTCAAGGCCGAGACAACCTGCTTTGTGGATATACTTACCGCCAAACTTTATATCAAGATTCTCTTTTTTGGACACAAAAGCAAGATTTTTTTTCCTGAGTGTCCAGAGAGCGACCATAGGATCATAGCTTGAAATGTGATTGCCGACAAAAAGGAACTTGCCGTCATCGGGAACTTTCTCAATACCCGTAACACGGATTCTGACCTGTGCCAGCTGAAAATACAGCTTCAGAGAATAGAGAAGAACAAGTCTGTGTGTGTTATGGATATTCTTTACCTCCTTATCCCTGTTCACAACAAACGAATAAAGAATAATAAAGATAAAATGAATTCCGCATAACAAAATAAGAATACCTATATGCAATAACAACGGAATCCAGAAATCCCAACCTGAATCCACAAGATTAAACTTATAAACAAGCAAGAAGTCGGCGACAGCCGCTAACAACCAGTATAACTGAAGCATAACCAGATTTCTCCAAAAAAATTTTCAAAGGGTATTATATCCTATACTTTCGAAAATTTCAACATAAATGTATCGTTTTTTTGCTTAATTAGCAAATTTTCCGGTATAAAGCTGATAGTATTTACCCTGCTCTTCGATAAGTTTATCGTGATTTCCACGTTCGATGATTCTGCCGTTTTCAAGGACCATAATGACATCGGAATTCTGAATAGTCGAAAGTCTGTGAGCTATGACAAATACTGTTCTGCCTTTCATAAGAGCATCCATACCCTGCTGAACTATAAGTTCTGTTCTTGTGTCAATTGAAGACGTTGCTTCATCAAGAATCATTACTGGCGGGTCCGCAACGGCACAGCGTGCGATTGAAAGAAGCTGACGCTGTCCCTGTGAAAGGTTAGCTCCGTTTGAAGTAAGCATCGTTTGGTAACCTTCAGGAAGTCGTGTTATAAAATCGTGTGCATTTGCAAGCTTTGCGGCAGCAATACATTCCTCATCAGTCGCATCAAGCTTACCGTAACGGATATTATCCATAACCGTGCCTGTAAAAAGATTGGTCTCCTGAAGAACAATACCGAGAGAATGACGCAAATCATCTTTCTTGATTTTATTGATATTGATTCCGTCATATCTGATTTTACCGTCTGCAACATCATAGAAACGGTTGATAAGATTTGTAACCGTTGTCTTACCTGCACCTGTTGCACCAACGAAAGCAACCTTCTGTCCCGGCTCTGCAAAAAGTGTAACATCATGGAGAACAAGCTTTTCAGGCGTATAACCAAAATCCATATTCTCCATTCTGACGTCACCCATAAGCTTCGTGTAAGTTATGGTGCCATCCTCGTGAGGATGTTTCCATGCCCAGATTCCTGTTCTTTCCTCACACTCGACGATTTCACCGTTAACTTCTCTTGCATTAACCAGAGTTACGTAACCTTCGTCAACCTCAGGTTCTTCGTCCATAAGCTCGAAGATTCGTTCTGCACCTGCGAGAGCCATAATAATATGGTTGAAATGCTGAGAAATCTGCGTAATATTCATAGTAAACTGTCTCGTCATATTTATAAAAGGAATAACAACGGCAAGACCGAGTACCTGACCCGAAAATGAAACATTTGTTACACCCGGTGAAAGAATAAGAATGCCACCGATGAATGCTATTACAACATAAAGAATATTACCGATATTACCCATAATCGGCATCAGGATATTTGCGAAACTGTGCGCCTTTGAAGCTTCCTTGAAAAGTCTGTTGTTGATTTCGTCGAAATTCTTACAGCACTCTTCTTCATGGTTGAAAACTTTGACAACCTTCTGACCGCTCATCATTTCCTCGATATAGCCTTCGGTTTCACCTATAGCCTTCTGCTGACGAAGGAAATACTTTGCTGAATTTCCACCGACAAATTTTACCACAAGCATCATCAGGATAACCGCGCCGAAAACAATAAGTGTCATCCAGACGCTGAGGTAAAGCATATATGCAACAAGGATTGTAATAGTTAATGCCGACATAATCAGTGACGGCACTGCCTGAGAAACGAGCTGACGAAGAGTGTCGATATCGTTTGTGTAGTAAGACATTGTGTCACCGTGAGGATGTGTGTCAAAGTACTTGATCGGAAGATTCTGCATCCTTGAAAACATCTTTTTACGAAGGTTATTGAGGAACCCCTGCGTAACCACAGCCATAATTCTGCCCTGTGTAAAGGTTGTGACGATACCTATTATATAAATACCCGCCATAAATGCCAGTAAGGAAACTATGCTGCGTGATGTTTCTGCAGTCCAGCCTATCTTCAGTCCTTCTTCGATTCTTGTTACTATCTGATTGAGGAAAAGACTCGCTGATGTCGATGCAACAGTTGAGAAAATAACGCAGATTATCGCTATTGCAAGAGGCAGCTTATAGTCTGCGAAAAGATATTTCATTACCCTTTTGAATGTACCTTTTTTAGGCTTCGGCCTCTGTCCTTTCGGCATCTGAGGATTCTTTTTTGAGGGCTTAGTCATCGAAATCACCTGCCTTCGTCTGAGTTTCAAACACGTCACGATAAATCTCGTTTGTTTCAACAAGCTCTTCGTGAGTGCCTATACCGTTTATTGTTCCGTTATCAATGACAACAATCTTATCAGCATCCTGAACTGAAGAAATTCTCTGTGCGATAATAATCTTTGTCGTATCGGGAATTTCTTCTCTGAAGGCTCTTCTGATAAGTGAATCCGTTTTGGTATCAACAGCGCTCGTTGAGTCATCAAGAATAAGAATTTTCGGTTTTTTAAGTAAAGCTCTTGCGATACAAAGGCGCTGCTTCTGACCGCCTGAAACGTTTGTGCCGCCTCGCTCGATCATTGTGTCATATCCGTCAGGCATAGCAGAGACGAACTCATCAGCCTGAGCAAGAACACACGCTCTGCGGATTTCTTCATCTGTAGCATCTTTGTTACCCCAGCGGAGATTATCCTTGACTGTACCTGAAAAAAGAACATTTTTCTGCAGAACAACCGAAACCGCATCTCTGAGAGTTTTAACGTCATATTCTCTGACATCGATGCCACCGACTTTTACTGAGCCGTCGCTGACATCGTAAAGTCTTGAAATCAGCTGAATCAAAGATGTTTTACTGCTGCCCGTAGCACCAATGATA
>JAZRNG010000046.1:0-3031 GCA_045648065.1 Acutalibacteraceae bacterium
CAACAGTTCCCATATGGTGATGATATGTAAGAGTGATGCCGTATTCCTTGGCAATTACGCCAAGCTTTGAAAGGCCATCAGCAAAACGATTCCATTCATCATCGTTCATAACATATTTCTTTTCAAAAACAGGAGTTTCCATCTGACCCTGAATGCTGTAACTCTGCTCTGAAACTCCGATTCTTTTTGAACCGCAACCCTTGAGAAACTCACACTGTGCTCTGAAATCTTTTTCCACTTCTTCAAAAGGCTTTGTGAGAATAAAGGATGAAAACCACTGATTGCAAATCTGCAATCCTCTTATATCAAGATACTCGTGGATGCCTTCAGCAGTTTTCGGATACTTGTTACCTACTTCGCAACCCTCAAAGCCTGCGAGTGCCATTTCACTCACACACTGCTCAAATGTATTTTCTGCACCGAGATCGGGAAGATCATCGTTTGTCCATGCGATAGGTGCGCATGCAAGATATACTTTTTCTTTGTTAAGCATTTTTATTTTCTCCTTTAAAAATTAATATAAGCGGGCCTTTGCAATATTAGCCTTCATATCTTCATAGCATTCCTGAACTCTTTCGCTCTCGGAAACCTCGGCAACACCGACTCTCCACCATGAATCATATCCGTCTGTCATACTCTTATGACCGACCTTGATATCGAAAAGTGTACAGCCTGTCTGCTTCTTGCTGTCTTCCATAGCAGCGTAAAGCTCTTCCTCAGTTGTTACGCGGTAAGCCTTGCAGCCGTATCCCTCTGCAATCTTTGCATAATCTGTCATAATGATTTCACCGTCAAGAAGACCGCTTTCATCATTACGCTTTGTAAAGCGAGTACCAAAGGTATCCGTACCCTGATTATTCTGAAGGTTTTCGATACATCCCCAACCGCTGTTATCAAAGAGCATAACGTTGATTTTCTTGTTTTCCTGAATTGCGGTATAAAGCTCGCTGTGAAGCATAAGGAAGCTACCGTCACCAACCATTGAATAAACCTCTCTGTCCCCTGCTGCAAGCTTTGCGCCGAGAGCACCGCAGATTTCGTAACCCATACAGGAGAAGCCGTATTCAACGTGATATGTATCGGGAGCCTTTGACTTCCAGATTCTCTGAAGGCAACCAGGAAGTGAGCCTGATGAACCGATGATAACGGCGTCGTCAGAAACGGTTTCATTGATGATACCGAGAGCTCTCTTCTGTGACAGTACACCATCGAGCTTTTCGTTGTGGCAACGGTCAATCTCAGCCTCATAAGCTGCCTTTGCATCAGCAATTTCATTTGTCCATTCTGACTGATAGTCGAGCTTTGCACAGATTGCATCAACAGCAGCCTTTGCATCGGCAATAACTGCAGTAGCGTCCATCTTGAAGGCATCAAAGGGACAAACGTTGATTGAAAGCATCTTAACATCGGGATTGTGGAAGCCCCACTTTGAGCAGGTTGTAAAGTCAGTAAGTCTTGTACCTACTGCGATTACAAGGTCTGTCTGCTTTGCGATTATATTAGCAGCAGGACCGCCCGTAACACCACAACCGCCCATATTAAGAGGATGAGCAAAGGGAATCTGACCTTTACCTGCTTGAGTTTCACCGATGGGAATATTATACTTTTCAGCCATAGCAAGTACTGCCTTATCACTATCGGAATAGGTAACACCGCCGCCGACAATAATCATAGGCTTCTTGCTATTTTTGATAAGCTCGCATGCTGCTTCGATTTCTCTTTCTGAAGGAACACGTCTGTCCATATACCAGACTCTCTTCTGAAGGAAATAATCGGGATAATCAAAAGCTTCAGCTTCAACATCCTGAGGCATTGCGATACATACTGCACCTGTATCTGCGGGATCTGTAAGTACGCGCATAGCATTGATACAAGCAGTCATAAGCTGCTCGGGACGGTTGATTCTGTCCCAATATTTACAAACCGCTTTGAAAGCATCGTTTGCTGTGATTGCGCAGCTGTCGTACTGCTCAATCTGCTGAAGCACAGGGTCGGGCTGACGGCAAGCGAAGGTATCACCGGGAAGCACAAGAAGAGGAATTCTGTTTGCAGTAGCAGTACCGCAGGCAGTAACCATATTAAGTGCGCCGGGGCCTATTGATGATGTACAGGCAATAATCTTACGTCTGTGCATCTGCTTTGCATAAGCGATAGCAGCATGAGCCATACCCTGCTCGTTGTGACCCTGATAATATCTGAGGCTGTGACCGCCCTGCTCAAGAGCCTGACCGATACCTACAACACATCCGTGACCGAAAATGCCAAAGATACCGTCAACGAACTTGGTTTCCTTTCCGTCAAAGCAGATATACTGGTTATCAAGGAATTTAACAAGGGCCTGAGCCATTGTAAGTTTCATAATAATCAATCCTTTCGGGGTTGTTTAATCTTATAAAAACACTTTAAGGAGTACCCCGTAAAGAGTACTCCCGAATTAAAATCAGCCGATTTCTGAAATCTTGACTGCTCTGCCCTCTGCAACTGACTTCTTAGCTGCAAGAGCAACAAGAATTGAGTTGAGGCCGTCAAGACCTGTTGTGGGTGTGGGCTTGTCATTCTGAACTGCATCAACGAACTGAATCATCTCATCGCGGAATGACTGCATATATCTCTCAAGGAAGAAATAAAGAGGCTTGTCTGTTGTAACGCCTTCAGCATTCATTACAGTTACATTGGTGGGAGTATCGTTAGCTGCCATAGCTGCACCGAGAGAGCCGAAAACTTCGATTCTCTGGTCATAGCCATAAGCCGCACGACGGCTGTTATCGATTACACCGAGTGCGCCGTTTTCGAACTTAAGGTTGATGATAGCGGTATCAACATCGCCTGCTTCACCGATAGCGGGGTCAACAAGGCAGGTTGCATTTACATATACCTCTGTTACATCACAGCCTGCAAGGAAGCGTGCCATATCAAAATCGTGAATTGTCATATCAAGGAACATACCGCCTGAAACAGCAGCATACTCTGCTGAGGGGGGCTCGGGGTCACGTGAAGTAATCTTGATAAGCTCAAGGTTACCTACCTTACC
>JAZRNG010000047.1:0-18377 GCA_045648065.1 Acutalibacteraceae bacterium
CTCCTCTTCCTTACGGAACCGTAAGCAAGGGATTTGTCTGGAAATCTGCTGACGAAAACATCGCAACTGTTACCAACGAAGGCGTTGTTAAAGGAGTCAGCTATGGCACAACTAAGCTTACGGCAACAACAAATTACGGATCCGTCAGCGCTGACTGTAACGTAACTGTTCTCATTCCCACTCCTGAAAATCTCAGCCTTATCAACAAGTCTGAAAGCAACATTACAGTCAGATGGGATGCTGTTAAGGGTGCTGAGGGCTATGCAATTTACCGAAATTCCGATATGGACTCAGAGCCTTACAAATTTGCTGAAGTCAGTGCTTCGGAAACTCAGTTTGAAGACACATCCGTTGAACCGGGTGAAAAATATTATTACCGTGTTATGACTCTTGCTCAAGATGAAAAATACAACAGTAATCTTTCAACGGCAAAATATACAACAGCAAGACTCAGCACACCTCAGAAAGTCACTTCCTCACGCGACGGAGTGTGGATTGACGTTACCTGGGACGAGGTTGAAGGAGCAACAGGTTATTTTGTTTACAGATCAACCACACCTGACGGTCTTTTCACAAACATCGGTAAAGCTTACTCAAATAAATACATTGACCGAAATGTTCTTTCTGCACAGATGTATTATTATAAAATCGTTGCTGACAACGGCAACAACAGAACACACAGCGATTTTTCTGACGTGACATCAACAAGAGCAAAATTTGTTTCCGATATCCGGAACAAAGATTCTATGCTTTCTTCAATGCAGGCAATTCCCGTTGAAACCAACGAAGTAAAAATTGTACGTTCATACACGGATATATCGCTTCCGTCATTCTGAATTTATTAAGAGGACACCTTTGTGTCCTCTTTTTTACAGGTGATCAGATGAAAAAAACAAAAACAGCAGACCTCGCTCATATTTCACTCTGTGCGGCTTTAATATGTGTCTGCTCGTGGATTCAGGTTCCTTCTGCCGTTCCTTTCACATTGCAGACTTTTGCGGTGTTTTTTGCGGCATTGACCTTCGGGACAGGAAAAGGACTGACAGCAACAATAGTTTACATTCTGCTCGGCACGGTAGGCTTGCCTGTTTTTTCAGGCTTTCAGGGCGGTATAGGTATTCTTGCAGGTGCAACGGGCGGCTTCATTCTAGGTTTCATCCCCGCAGTAATTATCGTCGGATTTTTTTCACGTAAATTCGGTACCGGTTCAATCGCCTCTGCCGTTTATTGCACGCTTGCTCTTGTGTTTTGTTACTCTTCAGGAGTTCTGTGGTATGCATTCGTCTACGGAGGCGGAAATCTGATGAGCGCCTTTTTTATCTGCGTTCTGCCATTTATAATCCCCGATGCTGCAAAAATTTTTCTTGCAGTAATAGTTTCAAAAAAAATAAAGAAAATAATTTAAAACAGGAATTGCAACAGCGCAGTTCCTGTTTTTTTCAGTAAAATATGCAGATATATAATGGTATAGTGCAGACGTATAAATTTGGATTTGTAGAGTTCTTTAATTTTGCACAATCTGACTCTGTGCTCGTAGGGGAACATATTATGTTCCCGTCGGAATTTGTACGAAATTGACGGGCAGATGATATCTGCCCCTACGATCTCACTCTGATTGTGTTTGTAGGGCACGACGTTTACGACGTGCCGATATCCTGCAAAATTAACGGTGTGTCGCAAAGCGTTACACCCTACGAAAGACATTTAAAAGAGAATGCCAAACCCAAATTTGTTGTATTCTTCTATCAATAATCTCAGGGTTCGAATCCCTGACATCCGTAAAAAATAAAAGAACAGGCAACACACGAAGTGTTTCCTGTTCTTTTGGCGTGCTGCAAGGGATTCGAACCCCTGACCTTTTGGTTCGTAGCCAAACACTCTATCCAGCTGAGCTAGCAGCACATTTCTTAATGCTCAGGTATTATATCACTACAGAAAGCAAAAATCAAGTGTTTTTTAAAACTTTTTTAAAATAATTATTTTAAATTCTAAAAAAGTAAATCAACGGCATTATTGGTGGCAATTTATTTATTGGGGCGGCGAGTATGTTATAAATGAAGTCGATGTACTTGATTCAGGAAGATAATTGAATAGATACTACAGTCAGACCTCACCTCGTGTGAGGTCATTTTTATTTTAGTTTCGTATTGAAATTTTTCTCTGCTTTTTATATAATATAAAAAAACTCAAAAGGAGCGATTGTAATGTACAAATTTCCTATCGGTGTAATCATAGACAGCTTCCGTGTGCCTATCAAAGAAGCAGTTGTAAAGGCTGCAGAGGTTGGTGCTCAGGGCATTCAGGTTTATTCAACAAGCGGTGAAATGGCACCGGAAAACCTTTCAGCTCAGCAGAGAAAGGATTTCCTTAACCTCGTTAAGGATAATGGTCTTGTAATCTCTGCTCTCTGCGGTGACCTCGGTGGCGGCGGATTCGCATTTGCTGACCGTAATCCTGCAAAGATTGAAAAGTCAAAGAGAATTCTTGATCTTGCAAAGGAGCTTGAGACGGACGTTGTTACAACTCATATCGGTGTTGTTCCCTCAGACCCGAATCACGACAGATACAAGGTTCTTCAGGAGGCTTGCTTTGAACTCAGCCGTTACGCAGACAGCATTGATGCTCACTTTGCTATCGAGACAGGCCCCGAAACATCTGCAACTCTTAAAACATTCCTTGACTCTCTCGGCTCAACAGGTGTAGGCGTAAACCTTGACCCTGCAAACCTCGTAATGGTAACAGGTGACGATCCTGCAAAGGCTGTTCACAACCTCAAGGACTATATCGTACATACACACGCTAAGGACGGTAAGCAGAACTTCTTTGTCGACCCTGAAATCGTTTACGGCATGGTTGAGTCACACATCGTTACACACGATTCATTCATCGAAGTTCCTCTCGGTGAGGGAAGCGTAAACTGGGATGAATACCTCAAGGCTCTTGAAGGCATCGGCTATAAGGGCTTCCTTACTATCGAACGTGAGGTAGGCGACGATCCTGCAAGAGATATCAGAAAAGCAGTAGAATTTCTTAACGGGAAAATGGGTGTTTGATTATGAAAATTTCTGTCAGCAGCTACAGCTATTCAGCTCTCGGTACAGATGATTTCAGCCGTATGCGACTTGCAAAGGAAATGGGGTTTGACGGCATCGAGTTTGCAGAGATAAATCCTCCCGAAGGTGTGGCTAAAATAGACCACGCTAAAGCCCTGAAGGCTCTTTCTGATGAACTTTCACTTCCGATTACCAACTATGCAATCGGCGCAGACTTTGTAAATAAGGACTGCGACAGCGAAATTGAGCGACTCAAGGGTGAGGTTGACATCGCTGAAATCCTCGGTGTAAAGGTTATGCGTCACGATGCAACGGGCGGTCCTGAAGAGGAAAGATTTTCTCTTGAAGGATTTGATAAATATCTTTCTGTTCTTGCAAAGGGATGCAGAGCAGTTACTGAATATGCAGCAACAAAGGGTATTAAAACCTCTGTTGAAAATCACGGCTATTACTGTCAGCAAAGTGACCGTGTCGAAGCTCTTATGAAGGCTGTTGATCACGAAAACTTCGGTTGGCTTGTTGATATCGGCAACTTTATGTGTGCAGATGAGAATCCTCTTGATGCAGTTAAGGTCGGTGTGAATTACATCGCATATGCTCACGTTAAGGATTTCTACTATAAAGATAAGTCTGAAGAGCGTCCTGACGGATATTTCCGCACACGTGCAGACAATCATCTCTGCGGTTCAGTTCTCGGTGACGGTGTTGTTCCTGTTAAAGAATGCCTTGATCTGATCAAAGGCGTAGGTTATGACAGCTGGGTGACGCTCGAATATGAGGGACAGGAGAGTCCGCTTACAGGAGTTGTAAAGGGCTTTGAATTCTTGAAAAGTATCATATAACTAAAAACAGTCGGGAAACCGACTGTTTTTTCTTTCAGAGTTGTATTTTTCTGATATCTGTGATAAAATATCTCGAATTCGTTTCGGGAGTATTATTATGATTGAATTTATAAAAGCAAATTCATTTATAATTGCACAGGTTTTTGGATTTATAGCGATGGCCGTAGCAATTTCAATGTATCAGTTTAACAAACATAAAACAGTTATGCTTTTAATGGTCGGATGTGCACTTCTCTGGTGCTGCCATTACACCTTTCTGGGATTATTCACTCCGGTTGCAATGAATTTCCTCGGTGCTGTGAAAAACTTCATTTTCAGCTTCAAGGAAGGAAAGCAGATTGAATCCAAAACTATTCCTATAATATTTCTTGTCCTTTCTGTCGCTTCGACGATTCTCACGTGGAAGGATGCGTGGAGTATTCTTCCGCTGATAGGTTCTGTTTTTGCTGTTGTTGCACAGTGGCAGACTAATGTTAAATATCTTCGTCTTCTTACGATTCCTGTATGCATATGTTGGTTCATTTACAATATCAATAACCAATCGTGGGCAGGAACGGCAAACGAGGTTTTCGTGCTTATATCAATCATTGTGGCACTTATAAAAAATAAACAGCTTGTAAAAAAATGAAAAGAGGGACTGTCGCTGTGACAGTCCCTTATCTTTATCCTACGATGTATTTTATGACTTTACTTTTGCTGAATGCTGACAGCACAAGTCCGATTACTGCACAGATTATAACAGTAAGGATGAAAAGAACAAGCTTTGATATGTCTTCGTTTACTGACTTGATGATCAGCATTACAAGCGGATGCGAGTAATAGGTGAAGTTAGCGAGGATTCTGCATTTTTCAGAAAGCTTTTCGCTCTTGGGAAGAGGATTTTTCAGAAGAATGAGCATTACTGCGATTACAAGCAGGAAAAGACCGAATGTGATGATGATATTTGACTGCAGTTCTGCTTTTATAACGAGTACGATTTCTGCAAGCCATACAAATGCCGAAACGAATAGAAAAACGAAAAGCTTTTTGTTGTCAGATTTCAGAAGTTTGCCTTGGATTATATTGACAAGGTGTCCGCAGATGAAGAAGGGGAGACCCATAAGGAAAATACGTCTTACGATGATGAAGTCAGGATGGCTGAAAAGTGTGCCGAGCACAGGTATTCTGACTCCCAGAGTGTAGTAAGAGCATCCGATGCATCCTACGATGTATAAAACCATACCCAATGGAATGAGCAGTTTTTTGAGCTTGATTTTGTACATTAACGTAACAATACAAGTGCTTATTATCAATGCGGGGAAAAACCAGAAATGATAGTAGCTTCCTTTGATGAAAAAGTTAAGTACGCTTGTTACTGCGAAACCTTTCAACTGACCGTGTCCCCACGAAATAAACTCTGTAAGCAGGTAGACACAACTCCATATGAAGTAAGTGATAAAAATCTTTTTGACATACGGAACAAAAGCCTTTTGCCCTTTATCGAACTTCTGAGTGTAGAAATATCCTGCGACTGCAAAGAAAAACGGAACACCTATTCTTGTTAAAATCTGTGACACACCGAAGCTGATGTTTGCACTGTAATCAGCCATTGGGTTTGTATGAATAATAACAATGAGTATTGCACAGAAATAGCGGAAAATATCAATTGAATGGTTTCTTATTTTGGTACCTGACAAGCTGATCCCTCTTTTCTTGTTTTAACTATTGACATATTATACTATTCGGAGAAAAAAAGCAACACCTGCGTTGATAACACGCAGGTGTTCAGGTTTATTTAACGGTATTAACAACACCCACAAAGAGGGGAGTTGAATCGTCGGAAGTTATAACAAAGATAAAAGGTTTGTTTAGTCTGAAATCAACTTCCTTGCCTACTACAAAAGATTCTGTGTCAACTGCTATAACTGTAAATGCTGCTGCAGTACAGCCTTTCTCGTCAACGGTTACTCTTGCACTGTGGTTAATCTGACTGACATAAGCACTCTGACTCGGCATAACAGGAGAAAAGTCTGCGATTGTTTCGTCAAAAACCTCCGAAACACCAAGCTGCTTTATGCTTTCGACAAGATCCATTGAAGAAGCGACATCAAACTTAGGCATATAGAGATTGGTGATAGTGCCACTATGTGTGTTTTTGGGAGTTGAGCCATTGAGGATAGAGTTAATATCACCATTTTTCAGAAGTGCTTCGGGCGAAAATCCGTCATCGGGGAGAATGAGCCACATCTTGCCGGTGTTGTTAAACGGGAGGTATGTTGCTGTATAGTGGTCATCCGAGTAAATGGGATAATCGGTTATACGCTGATACATAAAGTCGATGTTTTCGTCACCATTTGTGCCGTGGAAAATGTCAGGCTTAGTAAGATGTTCTGAAAATTCATTTTTCCAACCTGCTTTAAAATAAACTGTACTTGCGAGACCGAGAACGGTTGAATCGTAGAATTCAACACCGTCTGCCTGCTCCTTCAGAAGACCGCCTGTCTGTTCGTTTAACCAGTTCTGCAGAGTCTTGTTGTATTCTGCACTGCCCATAGTTCCGCTGAAGGATGAAGCATAGTAGTTTTTCGCGATAAGGTCGAGAGTGGATTGATTGTAATCAATAATGTCGCTCAACCATACAGAGTTCGCAAGGACATTCGTTTTGAGTCCGTCATCAGAATAGTTACTCAGCCAGAGCTTATTTGCATACTTGCGAAGCTCATCAATGTTGCCGACACCGAGCAGGTCGAGTATTTCCTGTCTTGTCTGACCGTCTGTTGACTCAGCAAGCAAACACAAAGCCATATAAACATTAAGAGGGGAGTAGACAAGGTTTTGGTTTTTGGTGTCTGCAAAGAAGGCTTTTACGGTTGAGTTTATAAATTTTCCGTAATCACTTGCATAGGCACGGTTCTGTGTTCTTGTGTCAAAATCACTGTACCACTGATTGTTGGCGACGCTATATGCCTCCCAGTCGATGTTTCCGTTGCTGTCAGTGAAATCTTCTGTGGTCGGAAATTTCATCATTGGGGGGTAAACGGCATTACTGACAGAGAAAGGATTTAATGGTGCAGGGGAGGAATTGTTAAGCGTTGTTCCGGGTTCTGCTGAGGGCAAGGGTGCCTGAGGTTTTCTGAAATGGAAATGACCGAAAATTCCTCCGACAACAAGGCACAAACAAGCCGCCACCGCAACCCATTTTATCCACATTTTATTGTTTTTCTTTTTCGTTCTGATTTTCTGAACTTCAGAAATGATATCGTCGTCGATATTGTTCATGGAATCCATAATATCTTCAGGTTTCATAAAAGATCCTCCTTTTCAAGATATTCTCTCAGGTTGAGTCTTGCACGGTGAAGTGTGCTTTTAACTTTGCTTTCGCCTGAGCCTGTAAATACTGCGATATCACGGATGGAATCACAGTAGAAGTATCTGCAGATGAAAATTATTCTCATACTTTCAGAAATTGACATAAGCCAGTCATTGATTGCATTCGAAAGAACTTTCGCATCAATTTCCTTTTCAGGGTTTGAACTGTCCGAAGTGCATTCGTAAAGCTCATCAAGAGAAACGGCATATTCTGAACCGATACGCTTCTGAGAAGCCTTTTTTCTGTAGATATCAATGGAAATGTTGCGTGTGATTCTGGCAAGAAAGGCTGAGAGCTTCTGAGGTTTGTGCGGCGGCATAGAGTACCATGCACGAAGATATGTATCGTTTACACTTTCCCTTGAGTCTTCGATGTCGGCGAGGATGTTGTATGCGATTTTTGAAAGATAATTTTCATATTTCAGCTTTGTTTGTGAAATGGCATCTTCGTTTCTGTCCCAGTACATTTCAATAATCTTACTGTCCTCCATCGTAACACCTCCTTGAAACGTTTCACTATATATGACGTAAAAACTAATCGTTGGTTGCATATATTTTATCATTATATTGCAGGGTATTCAATAGAGCTGTTTATATAATAAAAGGGAGATTACAAAGACAAAAATTCGCCCACAATAGCCGAGTGTTCGTAAGGACACTCGGCAGTTTTATTCGCCTCTCTGCGAGTTTTATTGCTTCGCAGTGGTATGATGCTACGCATCGTTATATTGACCTTCGGTCAGTTATGGCGAATAAAATAACACTGAAGCCGCAAGGCTTCAATATCACTTTTGGTTTATCAAAAATATCACTGCAAATTTTAATTTGCAATATCACTTATTCATACCGAAAGAATGTTTTCAGATTGATATAGTTTCCCTCAAAGTATATAACCCACTATGACACTTTCAAGCCGAAAGTGTCACTTTTTTAATAAAAAAATTGGGAGCACTTCATTACAAAGTGTCTCCCAATAGTTTTTTCTGTCCTTAGCAACCCCACGCAATAGTGAACGGATTTTTTGATTAAGAACAAAGGGGACAAGGGGTAAAATATCCTATTATCATTGTTATTACAGAAGATATAAAAAATAATGCGGGAATTGCAAAAGAAAGTCTGTCTACTTGTTTGAATTTATTTACAATAAGCAATACAACAGCAACTAAAATTGAAAACAGCGTTGCAAAGAACGGTATTGAAAAATTTTCATCAAGATGTGTTGCAGCCAAATCAGAAACATTAAAGCAAAAGATGATGATATATGCTATTGATGAAACTAACGAGACTGCAAAGGCAAACTTTTTCATATGGTAATCTCCTTGAAACTGTTGATTTTTGATTATTTGTATTTTTTATATAACAACGGAAGAATTTCATGCAGATTGCGGTATTCAACACAACAATGTTCAGCCATACTTTTCGCCATATTTTCGTTTATAATCAATTTTCGCAGCCAATGATTTTTCATAGTTTCTCCAAGCCAAAATCTGCTGATCATAAACAATCCGTTTTCAGTTTGTTTAAAAATATGTGCCATTTCTGTATGCTTAACTAAATTATTAAAAGCACCGACGTGACCACATACAATCCTTTGAATATTATTTTCTTGCATAACTTGTTCTGAAAAACCAAATTCTTCGGGCGAAACAAAATCAATTCTTAAAGGTAATTTTGCACCGCCGATTTTTTCTAAAGGATATTGAGTGTTGTTTTGAAAAGGCGGACATAATCTTTGATTAAAATATTCATTCTGTTTTTTAGAATATCTTATTCCGTAATGTTCACCGGGGAACCAAACCTGATAACGTTCATTTGCCTGCGGATGCCACCAGAACCACCAATCAATCATTTCAGCTGTAATTCCGGGCATTGGACATATCATTGATACCAGATATGTCCCATCATTCATTTTTGCATATCCAATCTCCGTTTGCAAATCAAAATCAGATAAGATATCGTTCTTTTGGTCAAACGGTATTCTGGTTATTTTATTTTTAATTAAAGAATCAGCAATTTCCGGGGGTATCTGTGGTAATGTTTTTTCAAATAAATCTTTTATTTCCATTAGTTAAAATCTCCGTAAAACTCTTATTTGCCAAGATAATTATATCAAGCACAATCTGAAATTACAATAGGGTGGGATTGTAATTTCAGATTGAGTTAATAAAAAACAACTCGACAAATTTAATTTTGTATTTATCATTTCATAAAGCATAGTTTTATCGGATGCTTCGGGTTAGCTTGTATTGTGTTTTCGTTAAAAACAACATTTTCTGTATTTATCTCAACCTCAGGATAAATAATTCTTTCCGCTTTTGATACAGTATCAAAACAAAGCTTTGCATTTTTGAAATCAATATTTTTAAGCGTTATGTTTTCGGTCGGATAATTAGAGTGAAGCAGAATGTCAATATCGTTTTCGACTAAGATATTTTCAAGAGTGATTTCACTCTGAGGATTGCACACGCAACCCGGATAATAACTGCGGGCATATGTGTCATAATTAAGACTTACCGCGATTCCTATATCACGCTTTTTCTGAAGTCTGCAGTTTCGTATTACTATGTTTCGGCAGCCGCAGTCTAACTCTTCCGTATCGCGTACCGCAACCCAATTTATGCCGTCATATTCTGCAATTCCTTTTTCGTGGCAGGGCGGGGTATAGGAAGGATAAAGCTGTCCGTCCTTCGGGTTCATAAGAACACGGTATGTTCTGCCGTTGGCCGCAACAGTGTCTGAATGCTGAACCTGCATTCCTTTGTACCATTTGCACCATGCACCACCAAGAATTCTGCAGAAAAATCCCGTGGTGGAGTTGTCGTCAAGATCGGTGCAGTTTTCGATTAGTCCGTTTTCAATCCAACCGATATGAGTGTTTGAAGTGGCATAATCAAATGCATTGAGTGCTATCGGGTCGTCGAATGTACGGAATCTGCCGTTGCTGATAACAAAACCGTCACCCCAACCGAGGTGAACACCGTCTTTATTTCCTGTTACATATAAATCGTTGAGAACGATATTTTTAAATGCACTTACCTGAATTGCATAATCCTTTTCAAGCAAACCGTGACATTCAAATCTGTCGATTTTTAAATTTTCAACATAAATCATTGCGACTTGTGCACGTAAACCTGCAATTCTGCTGTTAACACCAAAGTCATCACTTTCGATACCGTTACACTCAAGATGCAGACCGACAATTTCAATATTTCGGTTGTACTCGCCTTTGAGTGCACCTTTGTTTATAAAAGCATTGCCATTGATTCCCGTTAAACTCGCTTCACGCTGAATAATAACACCTTCGCTGAATACAAGTGTTGTATTATCACCGATTTCGATTTGCTCAGAAAGTCTGTAAATACCGGGTACGGTAACCTGAACGGTCCCACAGCGATCAACAGCCTTCTGCAAGGCTTCGGAATTTTCATATGGATTGTTTTCGGGCAGAAAGCCGTAATCCTTTGCATTGGTCATAGATTTCACTCTCTTAGTTAATTAAAGGACAAATATTGTAACAGGGGATAACTTATTTCCAATCAAGCTCAGCTACAGAAACACAGCCTTTATCGGGTACGGGCTTATCAAGCCAGCCACAGGTTGTGATGTAGTATTTTCCGTTTTCTTCAATGATTTCAGGTGCATGAGCTGACAGCTTCGTAATTGGAACAGCACCGCCGACACCACCGTTGTATTCTCCGAAATTCAGAGGATTTTCCGAGCAGAAGACCAGTGTATCGTTATAGGTTTCATCAGAACAGTCAGTATAAGTTACGAAAAGATAATACTGACCATCTTTTTCAAGAACAAAAGGGGATTCCATCGCACCCCAACCCGGTTTCAGAGGAGCGTCATCACCCGAGGTTAATGCGAATCCTTCGAAATCCCAGGTGAGCAAATCACTTGAGGAGAAGCAGGAAATTGAACCTTTTTTGTCGTGCACACCTGCAACGTACATAAGATATCTGTCGTCATCAATCTTCAAGACAAAATGATCCCTGTGTGCAGCCATCAGAGGCTCATTTTTCAGCGTAACGCTGTGACCGAACCATTCATACATATCAAAAGAAACGGCGAGGGAAGTGGGCGAGGGACCGTAAAACATATAGTAGTTTTCACTTTTGTTAATTACACACGGTGCCCAGGCAAGTGTTCCTTTGTCGATTGATTTTCCTTCTTCTGAAAAAACACTGTTCAGGCTTTTTCCTTTAGCGTGGACGAAATACCTTTCTTTATACGATTGACCGCCAAAGCTTGTTATGCCGTATAAATGCCATTCATTATCAGAGCCTTTTACAATAGTGTGGTCATTGACATAATTGCCGTAATTTTCGGGTTTAAAAAGGACTTTCCATTCGCCTGAAATATAAGGGATTTTCATATTTTACACCACTCTGACCGTTTGATTCTTGTCTGTCGGGTTGATTATATCACACATAATCTGAAAAAACAATCTGACCAAGACCTTCTGAAATCTCGTTTGTACAAAGATAAAAAGTATCTGCGATGTGGCTCTGCAATCTGCTTACAAGTTTCTGTGAACCGGTGGACTCAGGTGCTTTACCGTTTTTCATAGATACAGCAAACTCAGCAAGGATGCCGTCCGTACTTTCAGCAATAAATTTCCGCCTATCGATTATGTGATTTTTAGTTTTTTCTTCGCGTTACTTATATGCCTATAATTTCTCTGATTTCTTTTGCATCAACATCATTCAGACTACAATTATTTGAAACACAAATGTATGCCGCAGTACCTGCAGCTTCACCGATTCCTATGCAGATGGGCATCACTCTGAAATTTGAATGCGCTAAATGTGTTCCCGAAATATTTCTTCCGCAAAGAAGAAGATTTTCTTTGATTTCAGGAATGAGACAACGGTAAGGGATCGTGTATCCTTTTTCCTGAGAAAAATGTTTCTGTACTCCTGTTTTATCCAGACCTGAGCCGGTGATATTGTGAACGTCAAAATTAAAGTAAGCATCTTTTACGACATAATCATCAAAAACTTTTGCTTCGAGAATATCCTGCTCGTTCAGCGTGTACTTACCTTTGAAATGCCTTGTTTCACGGATACCTATAAGGGAAGCAGAACTGATGACATAACAATTTTCGTAACCGGGTACAAATTTACGCAGGTATCTGACGATGTCATCCATCTGTCTGCGGCAGGTAAGAGTGGCACGTGTCAGGTCGTTTGCATTTGTACCGTCAATATCAATTGCGTTCGTCATATTGCAGGTAACAATGCCGGGGAGTGTCGTGTTGTATGTGAGGATGTGTCCTGCGGGATATGGGATATGTTCTTTTGCAAGAGACTGAAGCTCACCGTCAGCTGTTTCGTAGGTGGATTCAAAAGAGCCTAAAAATACTGCTCTTTCATAGTCAACACCGCCGACTTTGAACATAAGCGTTGCAGGTTGCATTTTGTTGTCAGTTTCTCTGCCGAGAACAAAATCTGCTCCTGCTCTTGCAGCAATATCTCCGTCACCTGTCGCATCGATAGTGATCCGGGCATAAATATTTGTTTTGCCTGATTTGTTTATAACAGTTGCACCGAGGATTTTATCTCCGTCGCAGATTGCGTCTTCGGCAAAAGTATAAAGCATAACTTTACAACCAACCTCAAAAAGCATTTCCAGATACAGCGTTTTCAGTTTTTCAGGGTCTATAAGATTGGTGATTTTGTTTTTGAATTCAGCTTCATTATTCTGGGAGCTTCTTTTCAGGATTTCATAATACAGAGGACTTCCGCAGATGCCTGTCCAATGACTCATAAGTCCGGAAGTTGAAATACCTCCCACATCTCCGCTTTGCTCGACAAGAATTACTTTAGCACCGTTTTTGGCAGCACTGTATGCCGCCGCAAATCCGGAAGGACCGCTTCCGAGCACAAGAACATCGGTGTGCATTTCAAACTTGTCGATCATAATTAACATCCTTTCAGATTCTTATTTATCAAAATAATTATACCACTCACATAAAACAAAAAGCAACAGTTTCATTTTTATACTGAAATAGTATTATTTTAAAGGTTTATAAATATCGTCTTAGATGAAATTTTGTAAAATATAAAAGAAAATCCCACCGTATCTTGTTAAAGCAAACAGAGGGACAAAATAAAGAGTTGTAACTGTTATATAAGTTCTGTTTAACTATTTAAATATTGGTGAAAATCTATTGCATAATTAATCACATAGGTATATAATGTCTGTGACAATTTAACAGACGGGAGCTTGTGTTACAGGCTGAGAGGAAGGTAAAACCTTCGACCGATAACCTGATTTGGATAATGCCAACGTAGGGATGCCTGGATATAAAAGTGTTTCGACGTGGCGGAATCAATCTGAAGCCTTTCAGATTTTTCGTCACTTTTTCTTTTAAAACACATCTTCTCAACGGTGAGTTACCAAATCGGTAGCTTACCGTTTTTTGTTTTTACAGGAGGTGTGTTTATGGTAAAAATCAATGGAAAAGAATTAAATGTTGCAGGAAAAACAATTTCAGAATTTCTTGCAACTACGGATTATGATCCGAAAAGAATCGCAGTTGAGCGTAACGGTGACATCGTTTTTAAATCTCAATACGGTGAAATCCTGCTGCAGGACGGTGACAGTATTGAAGTTGTAAGCTTTGTAGGAGGTGGATGAAATGATTCCGACAAAAGAAGAATGGTATTCGGCATTATCCGAAAGACACGGTGAAAAGGCACAGAAAAGCTTTGAATCCGCAACAGTTGCAATATGCGGACTCGGTGGGCTTGGCTCTAATATAGCTTTTGCACTTGCCCGTGCAGGTATCGGTAAGCTGATTCTTATTGATTTTGATAGTGTTGATATTACAAATCTGCACCGTCAACAGTACAAGGCAAATCAGATCGGTATGAAAAAAACAGAAGCTCTGGAAGAAAACCTTCTGGAAATTGCTCCGTATGTGACAATCGAAACTCATTCGGTTCGCCTTGATGAAGAAAATGCCGAAACAATTCTTAAAAAAGCAGATGTTATCTGCGAAGCATTCGACGATGCTGAATGCAAAGCAATGCTTGTGAATCTTGTGACTGAAAGATTGTCCCAAAAGTATTTGGTCGCAGCTTCAGGTATGGCAGGTATGGGCAGTGCCAATTCAATTTGCACACGAAGAATTTCAAAGCGATTTTATATCTGCGGTGACGGAACGAGTGATGTGCAATCAGAAGGAAGTCTTGTTTCTTCACGTGTGATGCTCTGTGCTGCACATCAGGCACACACAGTGCTGCGAATTTTAACAGAACAATTTGAAACTTAAAGAAAGAAGGAAAAATAAATGAACAATGACAAACTCATAATCGGCGGACACGAATTCAACTCACGTTTTATTCTCGGCTCGGGTAAATACTCAATGAAGCTCATTGAAGCTGCCGTAAAGGATGCAGGTGCAGAGATTATCACTCTTGCAGTACGCCGGGCAAACACAAAAGATCAGGAAAGCATACTCGATTACATTCCCGAAGGTATTACGCTTCTCCCCAATACAAGCGGTGCAAGAAACGCTGAAGAGGCTGTACGGATTGCCCGTCTTGCAAGAGAGCTTGGTTGCGGTAATTTTGTGAAAATTGAGATTATGCGTGATTCAAAATATCTGCTCCCTGACAATCAGGAAACAATTAAAGCTACGGAGATTCTTGCCAATGAGGGCTTTGTTGTTATGCCGTATATGTACCCTGACCTCAACGTCGCCCGTGACCTTGTGAATGCAGGTGCAGCAAGTGTTATGCCGCTTGCTTCTCCCATCGGCTCTAATAAGGGTCTTGCGACGAAAGAATTTATTCAGATTCTCATCGATGAAATCGACCTGCCCATTATCGTAGACGCAGGTATCGGCAGACCGTCACAGGCTTGTGAGGCTATGGAAATGGGTGCTGCTGCGATTATGGCAAATACAGCACTCGCTACAGCAGGTGACCTGCCTATGATGGCATCTGCATTCAGAAATGCCATCGAAGCGGGACGAAAGGCTTACCTTTCGGGACTCGGCAGAGTATTGACACGCGGTGCATCGGCTTCTGACCCCCTGACAGGCTTCCTTCGTGATTAAGAGGTAAAAATATGGAAAATCAATTTTTTGTAGATTCGGATCATCTGTCATCCGAAGCACTTGAGAAAAAACACAGACTCGAAAACGAGCCATCATTTCGTAAAAACCATATGGAATATATGCCCGGTATGGAGATAATTGAGTCTGATGTCTGTGCAAACGTTATGGCACAGATGAACTCATATGATTATTCAAAATATACTGCTGATGATGTCAGATCGGCATTGGAACACAGCACTTGCACGATAGAGGATTTCAAGGCACTTCTTTCTCCTGCGGCAGAGCCGTCTTTAGAACAGATGGCACAGCGTGCAAGGCTTGAAACAAGCAAACACTTCGGAAATACCGTTTATCTTTTCACACCGATTTACATAGCGAACTTTTGTGAAAATTACTGTGTGTACTGCGGTTTCAACTGTTACAACCACATAAAGCGTATGAAGCTTAGTATGGAACAGATCGAAAAAGAGATGAAGGTAATTGCTGACAGCGGTATGGAAGAAATTCTGATTCTCACAGGTGAAAGCCGTGGTCAGAGTAATGTGGAGTATATCGGTGAAGCCTGTAAATTGGCAAGAAAATATTTCCGTATGGTCGGACTTGAAATTTATCCCGTAAACACCGATGAGTACAGATATCTTCACGAATGCGGAGCGGACTATGTAACGGTGTTTCAGGAAACATACGATGCTGATAAATATGAAAAACTGCATCTGCTCGGACACAAGCGTGTCTGGCCTTACCGCTTTGATGCGCAGGAAAGAGCACTTCGTGGCGGTATGAGAGGCGTTGCATTCTCGGCATTGCTCGGTCTTTCCGATTTCCGTAAGGATGCTCTTGCAAGTGCTTTGCACGTTTACTATCTGCAAAGAAAATATCCTCACGCCGAAATGTCCCTTTCCTGCCCGAGACTCAGACCCATTATCAATAACGATAAAATCAACCCTCTTGACGTGCACGAGAAACAGCTTTGTCAGGTGATTTGTGCATATCGCATTTTCTTGCCTTTCGTTGGTATTACGGTATCCTCACGAGAGAGTGCTGAGTTCAGAAACGGTATAGTAAAAATTGCAGCTACAAAAGTTTCTGCAGGTGTTTCCACAGGCATCGGAGACCACGAAAGCAAATACACAGGTAAAGACACCGACGATGTTCAGGGTGATGAGCAATTTGAAATCGATGACAATCGCAGTCTCGATAAAATGTATCAGGACATCGCAGATGAAGGTCTGCAACCTGTTCTGAATGATTATCTGTATGTGTGAGGTAATGAATATGAAAAAGTTTGACCCGAGTTTATATTTTATAACAGACAGCACGAACTACTCAGAGGAAGAATTTCTCTTCCGTGTTGAACAGGCACTCAAGGGAGGTGCGACACTTCTTCAGCTTCGCGAAAAAGATAAAAGCACAAGAGAATATATCGAACTTGCAGAAAAGGTACATTCAATTACACAGAAATATAATGTGCCGCTGATTATTGATGATCGTGTCGATGTAGCACTCGCAATTGATGCAGAAGGAGTTCACGTCGGAGCAAATGATATGCCTGTTGCTACCGCAAGAAGGCTGATGGGCGATGATAAAATTGTCGGTGCGACGGCAAAAACCGTACCCTGGGCAGAAGACGTCTATAGCCAAGGTGCAGATTATCTCGGAGTGGGTGCGATATATCCGACAACTACCAAGGTTGTGACCGTTCTCACTTCAACCGAAACTCTTGATGCGATAACAAAAGCTGTGCCTATTCCTGTCAATGCAATCGGTGGTCTGAATAAAGACAATATCGATATTCTCAAAGGCATCGGAATTTCAGGTGTCTGTGCCGTTTCAGCAATAATGAAGGCTGATGATCCCAAATCAGCAGCAGAGAAGCTTAAAAAAAGAGCAAGGGAGCTTCAACTTATATAAGAAAGGATGTAATGAAATGAGAAATTACACAACGCAGATGGATGCCGCAAAGCGTGGCATAATCACACCCGAAATGAAGGCTGTTGCCGCCAAAGAATACAGGTCAGAAGAAGAAATTCGCGACCTTGTAGCAAGAGGACAGGTAGCAATCTGTGCCAATAAGCTCCACACCTGCATTGACCCAAACGGTGTCGGCTCAATGCTCCGTACCAAGATTAATGTAAACCTCGGCGTATCCCGTGACTGTAAGGATTATGATATTGAAATGCAGAAGGTTATGGCTGCTGTCAATATGGGAGCAGAAGCTATTATGGATTTGTCAAGTCACGGCAACACACAGCCTTTCCGTCAGAAGCTTATCTCAGAATGTCCTGCTATGATTGGTACTGTGCCTGTATATGACAGCGTTATTCACTATCAGAGAGATCTTGCGACACTTACAGCAAAGGACTTTATTGACGTTGTCCGCCTTCACGCTCAGGACGGTGTAGACTTTGTGACACTTCACTGCGGTATTACCCGTAAGACAATCGAACAGATACGTAAGCACAAAAGAAAAATGAATATCGTTTCCCGTGGCGGTTCACTTGTATTTGCCTGGATGAGTATGACGGGTGAAGAGAATCCTTTCTATGAATACTATGACGAGATCCTTGAAATTTGCCGTGAGTATGACGTAACGATTTCTCTCGGTGACGCCTGCCGTCCCGGCTGTCTCGCTGACGGAAGTGATGTTTGTCAGATCGAAGAGCTTGTCCGTCTGGGTGAGCTTACAAAACGTGCTTGGGCAAAGGATGTTCAGGTTATGGTTGAAGGTCCCGGACATATGCCTATGGATCAGATCGAAGCAAATATGAAAATTCAGCAGACTATCTGTATGGGTGCACCCTTCTATGTTCTCGGACCTATCGTTACTGATATCGCACCCGGATACGATCACATTACTTCTGCTATCGGTGGTGCAGTTGCTGCAGCTTCAGGCGCAGCTTTTCTTTGCTACGTAACACCTGCAGAGCATCTTGCTCTCCCCAATGTAGATGACGTCAAGCAAGGCATTATTGCCTCCAAAATTGCGGCTCATGCGGCAGATATAGCAAAGAACGTTCCTCATGCAAGAGATATTGACGATAAAATGGCAGATGCACGAAGAAA
>JAZRNG010000048.1:0-2240 GCA_045648065.1 Acutalibacteraceae bacterium
GAATTTGTATCATTAAATATCTCTTATTTATTTTTTGACTTTCTTAATTAACCATTTAACAAGCAGAACTGCAGTCGTGATTATGGCAACTTTCAGGACTGTCACAGCAACTGTTGTTACAATCAAGGGTCCGATCTGTTCTTTCGGCATAGTCGTGTATATGGAGATTATGTCATTTTTTATCCACATAAAGATGACAAACAGGATTGATATAACCCCGACCGCAATTCTCCATGGTTCTTTTTTCGGTTTCAGTCTGCATTTCCTCGCACAATATCAATCTCATCATAACTGATTTTAGTGATACGTGTACTGTTAAGGCAGCAGCCTGTACCGTTGGAGTGGTAATATGCAACGAGGAAGCCGTCAGTACATTCGATTATTGCAGGATAGCAATATCCGTTTGTAAGGTCATCTTCGATATAGAACACGTTTTCTTTTTTGAAAGTCAGTCCCCTGTCCGTACTGACAGCAATCACATACGGTGTCCTTCCCCATGGTTCTGAGTCTTCACGCAAAATGTGTTCGGGTAACGGATTAAAAACAGCAACCGTCAAGTCACCGCAATCCTTGACGAGCATAGGCGAACACGGTGATGAAAAGAAAAGATTCGGCTCGGGAGTCGTCCACGTTGTGCCGTTATCTTCGGAAAAGCACTGGAACTGGAAACCAAGACTTGTTCTGATATAGCACCACACTCTGCCGTCGGGGAACTGATAGAGACCCGGCTCTTCGTACCCGTCGGGGTTTGAAGGAAACGGACAGACAAATTCGGTTTCGTTTTTCTGCCATGTATATCCGTCATCATCGGAGTAAAAGAAGCAGATTACACCCGGTGCGAAATCAAGCTCAGTATTGAGAACCGTATGCCTTGCTACAGCAAAAAGGATTCTGCCGTTTTTAAGCCTTACAATGCGGTCATTGTTTATAACATAATAATCAGCTTCATCAAGACAATCAAGGCAATTTATCGGCTCAGACCAGGTTTTACCCTCGTCGGATGAGCGAGTGAGTACGATTTTGTCCGTTCTGTCATCGTTTTTTATAATATAAAATGCGCCGATATCACCATTACCCATACGAAGGAAGGAAAAACTCATTATATTCCACGCTTCCTCGGGTTTTCTGAAAAGAATTTTGGGTTCAGTCCAGGTTTCACCTTCATCAGATGAATATATAACTGCAATATTCGCAGTTGCATCATCCTCCCAGTCATTACCGACAAATTCGGTGTATCCGAACATAATTCTGCCGTCATTAAGGCGGATAAATGATCCTTCACCGTTACGTGGAATGTTTCCTTTAGCTTCAAGAAAATGTACTTCTCTGCCGATTTTTTTCATTGAGATTCTTCCTTTCGGTTTGAATCCCTCCACCGCTTCGCGGTCCCCTCCCTTCAGACAAAGGAGGCTACAAGAGGAATAATTATAAAATCATTTAAATTTTAACAAGAGAATATTTTTTTGTCAACAACGGACTTTTTCACAGAGATGAATAAGGTGTTTTATTCGTTGCAGGCGTAGCGATACGTCAAAACGGATAAAACACCTAAAAAACACAGATAAAAAACGGCTTGCATCTGCGCAAGCCGTTAATCAATAATTTAGTTTCTTTTGTTCTTCGCTCTGTGAGAAAGTCCGAATTATTTATCCAACTCTTTCTGGAGCAGATCACGGATAACAACAGGATCGCCTGTACCCTTGAGCTCACGCATAATGAGACCGAAGAGAGCCTGCATAGCCTTTGTTTTACCGCTCTTATAGTTAGCAACTGCATCAGGATTTTCGCTGACAACGCGCTGTACTGTTTCGAGGATAAAGCCTTCGTCAACCTTAACGTTAAGACCGTTTTCTTCACAGTAAGCATCAACATCGACATCACTCTCAAATACAGCAGAAAGAACTTTCTTACCTGCAGGACGAGTGATTTCATTTGTGTCAACAAGCTCAATAATTCTTGCAAGCTTAGCTACATCAATCTTAAGCTCATCGAGTTCAAGACGCTTCATATTACCCATACACTCTGTGAGAATCCAGCTTGCAACTGATTTCGGTGCTCTGCCGAGGGCAACAACTGCATCAAATGTATCAGAAAGCTTTCTGTCAGATGCAAGTACCATTGCTTCCTTCTCGGCAATACCCATTTCTGTGTAACGGATGCTCTGCTCCTCAGCTGTTGCAGGCATGCAAGTCGGAGGCCAAGCGGTCTTAGGAAGACAATACAGCTTTGCAACTCCTTGG
>JAZRNG010000049.1:0-4451 GCA_045648065.1 Acutalibacteraceae bacterium
ACCACGAAGGTCACGGTTCATACGCTGTTGTTACAAATTATGTTGTTCCGAACGCTCCTGTGCAGGATACAGAATCAGGTGTTTACTACTCATTTGATTACAACAATGTTCACGTTGCAGTTCTTAACACAAACGATCTCAATGATGATGACGCTTTATCTGAAACACAGATCGAATGGCTCACCGCAGATATGAATGCAAGTGATGCTGACTGGAAGTTTGTTGCTTTCCACAGAGCGATTTATTCAAACGGTTCACACTATGACGACAGCGATGTTATCGCAATGAGAGAGCAGTTCTCAGTTCTTATGCCTGAGCTTGACATTGATATGGTATTCCAGGGTCACGACCACGTGTACCTTCGTACAGATGCAATGATTGATAATAAGGTTGAAGATGTTGAAACTTCAACAACAACATTCAACGGCAAGGAATACACAGTCAAAGAAAATCCGCAGGGTTCAGTTTATGTAATCAGCGGCTGCTCAGGTGTTAAGGGTTATAAACAGAAGGATCCTGCACTTACAGATAAACTTTTCCCGAGAGCAGAAGCGATCTATGATTTCGACTATTCAATCTTCTCAGGTGTTCAGATTGTTGGTGACACTCTTTACTTCGATGCTTACGAAGTAAATCCTGAAACAGGTGAAACAGAAAACATTGATTCATTTGCAATTCATAAGGATCTCTCAGCTACAGACGCTCCGGAAGAAGAAAAAGGATTCTTTGATATTCTTTTTGCTCCTTTCAAGAAGGTTTTTGCTGTGATTTCAGACTTTTTCACAAAGATTTTCGGATAATCAAATAAAAGTCAAAAGGCTATCGCTTTTGCGATAGCCTTTTGACTTTATTCGATATCTGTCTTTGACATGATTTCAAGGGCTTTCCTGATTACCGTCAGCTGATCTTCGCCTACATTCACCTTGACGGCGATATGCGGCTTTCCTGCGGCTGAGACGGTTATTCTGCCCGGCATATACTTTGCAAGGACTGAAATTTTCTCCATCTGCAGAGTTTCTATGAAAAGTTTCACGTTATTTCCCGTTCTGCCGATTTCATATACACCCTGACCCAATGCTGTGTTTCTCAGAAGTGAAACCGTGATGAGTCCCATTACACACGGCGGCGGCTCTCCGAAACGGTCGATAAGCTCGTCGATGACATCGTCGGCATCATCCTGATTTTTGATGTCTGCAATTCGTCTGTACATCTTAAGCTTGTGAGGAACGTTTTCAATGTAATCAGCAGGAATGTGTGCATCGATCGGAAGGTCTATAAGACATTCTTTTTCGGATACGGCAGGTATTTCACCCTTTTCCTCGCTGACCGCCTGTTCAAGCATTTTTAAGTACATATCATAGCCGACAGCTTCCATATGTCCGTGCTGTTGAGCACCGAGAATGTTACCTGCACCTCGGATTTCGAGATCTCGCATAGCGATGTGAAAACCTGAACCGAATTCGGTATATTCACGGATTGCTGTGAGTCGCTTTGAAGCAATTTCAGTCAGCTCCTTACCTCTGCGGAAGGTGAGGTAGGCACTCGCACGTCTTGCAGAACGTCCGACACGACCCCTTATCTGATGAAGCTGTGCCAGTCCGAGTCTGTCTGCATCTTCAATGATAATTGTATTGACGTTCGGCACATCGACACCTGTTTCAATGATCGTTGTGCAGACGAGAACATCAATTTCGCCCTCAAGGAGCTTACGCCAGATTTCGCTTAACTGATCCTCTGACATCTGTCCGTGAGCAACGGCAACGTTATGGTCAGGCAGAAATTCTTTTAGCTTTGTGGCAGTGCGTTCGATGGTCTCTGTTCGGTTGTGAAGGTAATAAACCTGACCGCCTCGACGTAATTCTGAATGAATAGCCTGAAGGATAACTTCGAAATTATATTCCACAACGTAAGTCTGAACGGGATGTCTGTCGTGCGGAGCTTCCTCAAGAATAGACATATCCCTGATTCCTGACATAGCCATATTAAGTGTACGGGGAATAGGTGTTGCACTCAGGGTGAGTACGTCGATGTCAGGATAATTTTCCTTGAGTTTCTCTTTCTGAGCGACTCCGAAACGCTGCTCCTCGTCAACGATTATCAGACCGAGATTTTTGAATTCAATATCTTTTGAGATAAGACGGTGAGTACCGACTATGATGTCGACAAAGCCTGATTTCAATTGATCCTTTATTTTTTTCTGCTGTGTTGCAGGAACAAAACGTGAAATCATCTGCGCTTCGATAGGGAAGCCTTCAAAACGTTTACATATCGTCTGATAGTGCTGAAGTGCAAGAATCGTTGTCGGCACAAGGATTGCGCATTGTTTTCCGTCAGCTACACATTTGAATGCGGCACGGAGTGCGACTTCCGTTTTGCCGAAGCCGACGTCACCGCAGAGAAGTCTGTCCATAGGATACGGCTTTTCCATATCCTCTTTGATTTCAAAAATACATCTGAGCTGATCTTCTGTTTCGTCAAACTCGAATCTTCTTTCAAAATCATTCTGCATATCGATGTCAGGGGAGAATGCGTGTCCCTTGATCTGAGTTCTTTTTGCATAAAGCTCGATAAGCTCTTTTGCGATGTCTTTTACTGCACTACGTACTCTTGAACGTGTTTTCTGCCATTCCTTGCCACCAAGCTTGTTGAGCTTGACTGTGCCGTTTTCACTTCTTGCACCTATGTATTTTGAAACCTGGTCAAGCTGAGTTACGGGAACATAAAGCACATCACCCTTGTCATAACGGATTTTGATGTAATCCTTGATTTTACCGTCTGCCTCAAGGCTTGTGATGCCGTCAAAAAGACCGATACCGTGAGCAGTATGTACGATGTAATCACCCTTATGAAGATCCTCAAGGGAGTTGAACATATTCGCTTTTTTGACCTTCTTGCTTGATTTTCTGACAGGCAGAGAAGCTTTGCTGCCGTAGGTTATGACAGTCAGCTTTGCATCGGGATATTCAAAACCTGCAGAAAAACCACCGGGAAGGACGATAACTTTGCCCGGCACACATTCTTCGGGAGCAGTTGCGAGAAACGTTGCCGAGATGCCTTCGTTTTCAAGGTCAGATGCGAGCGCTTTCGCAGTTTTTTCTGTACCTGCGATGACAAAAACGGAATTTCCTTTTTTGCCGTAAACAGGACGTATATCGTCAATCAGCACTGAAAGCGAACCACTCCACGGGCTGAACTGCTTTGCATTGAATGTAACAAGACTTTTGACGGGTGTGTCGAATGAGCCTCGTGTCATATTGTCAAGATAAATCGCTCCGAGGTCTTCATAAAGAGTGAGAAGCTCGGAAAACTCCATCATATATTTGTCAAGTCCGTTGCAGATTATGCCGTCTTCAAGGTATGCCTTGAGATCTTCGTGGAAGATTTTAAGACAGGCGTTTGCAGCCTCCTTAACGGAAAAACTTTCCGTTACAAAAAGAAGTGGTTGATCTATATAGTCGAAAATCGTAGCAGGGTAGGGATAGATAAGCGGAAGATATCTGTCGATATTCGGCAGATTGATGCCGCCTTCGAGCTTTTCAAGGTCAAGTCTGATGCTTTCTCTGACCTTGTTTGTTCCCTTGCCCTTAGCGTTTTTCATAAAATCCTCAAGAAGCTCAATGAGCCTTACGGGACTGCAACAGATTTCGTTTGTTGGTGTGATTGTTATTGAACGGGTTGAGTCGATTCTTCGCTGACTCTCGACCTCAAAGGTAGAAAGGCAGTCGATATTATCTCCCCAGAATTCTATTCTGTAGGGATTTTCACAGTCGGGTGAAAAAATGTCAATGATTCCGCCACGCACGGAAAACTGACCTGAACCGTCAACCTGTGCACTTCTTGTGTAGCCTGCATTGATGAGGATTTCAACGAGCTCATCCTGCTTGATTTCATCGTCAACATTGAGTGTAATTCTCTTTGCAATGAGTTCCTCAGGTGGGATTGTGTACTGCAAAGCGGCCTCGACCGAGCAGACAACCGCACGGACCTTACCGTCAACAAGATTGCCGAGTACACTCAGTCTTTTATGTTCATACTCACGTGATTTGACATTATCGGGTCGGAGTGTGATATCACCTGCAGGGTAAAGCTGTGCTTCACATCCGAACGCGTTGAGATCTTTGCAAAGCTTTGAAGCCTGAGCCTCATCGGGAGTGATAATAATCGCTCTGTGCGGAGCTAAATCCTCGCAGGCGGCACTGATGACGTGAGCCTTATGTATAGCCGAAAGACCGACAACTCCTGCAGGGAGACGTCGGTTGTTAAGGTCATAGATAATTGACCGATATTCATTTAAGCCTTTAAGAGCTTTGGTAAAACAGGACATGGTTGCTCCTTAAATGGTTATATCTGCATTGTGCAGAGCGTCGATAAGTTTGCTGATTTCGTGCTTGCTGAAACAATGTGCCGTCATTCCGATTTCATTTGCCGTTGCAACATTGGCAGGGGAGTCA
>JAZRNG010000050.1:0-5963 GCA_045648065.1 Acutalibacteraceae bacterium
ACGACCAACAGCTGTACCTGCAACGATGATATCACCTGAGTTAAGTGTACCCTTCTGAACAAGGAGAGTTGCAACCGGACCGCGGCCTTTATCAAGACGAGCTTCAATAACAATACCCTTTGCAGCTCTGTTCGGGTTTGCCTTAAGCTCCTGCATTTCAGCAACGAGAAGGATGTTTTCAAGAAGAGTATCAATACCCATATGAGTTTTTGCAGAAACAGGTACACAGATAACGTCACCGCCCCACTCTTCGGGAACAAGGCTATGCTCTGTGAGCTGCTGCATAATTCTGTCGGGGTTGACATCCTGTTTATCCATCTTATTGATAGCAACAATAATCTGAACACCTGCAGCCTTTGCATGGTTGATAGCTTCGATTGTCTGCGGCATGATACCGTCATCAGCTGCAACAACGAGAACCGCGATATCCGTAGCCTGAGCACCACGTGCACGCATTGATGTGAAGGCTGCGTGACCCGGAGTGTCAAGGAATGTAATCTTCTGTCCGTTGAGGTCAACTCTGTAAGCACCGATATGCTGTGTGATACCACCTGCTTCAGTAGTAGTAACAGATGTGTTTCTGATAGCATCAAGAAGAGATGTCTTACCGTGGTCAACGTGACCCATTACGCAGACAACGGGATCACGGAGAACAAGATCTTCATCTGTATCTTCACTGTCATCGATAATTCTGTCTTCGATTGTAACGACAACTTCTCTTTCAACCTTTGCACCAAGTTCTGTCGCAACGATTTCAGCTGTATCATAGTCGATTACCTCGTTTACGCTTGCCATCTGACCGAGCATAAAGAGCTTTTTGATAACTTCTGCTGCCGTCATATGGAGAAGCTCTGCAAGACCTCCGACTGTGATCTCGTCGGGCACCTGAATCTTGAGCTGAGGCTTCTTAGCTCTCTCAGCCGCAATTCTCTTGAGTCTCTCTGCTTCGGTCTCTCTTCTTGAAGAACGCATACCCTGCTTACGGTACTGCTGCGACTTCTGCTTGAGCTTCTGCTTGTTTACTGTCTTATCGTTCTGCACTCCGCGGTTAGCAGGAGCTATATTTTCATAACGCTCATTGTACTTTTCAAGGTCAACGTTATTTGCTCTGGTGTCAACGGTTCTTGCTTCACCCTTTGTTCTGCTCTGCGGCTTTGCATTAGGATCCTTTTCCTTTTTCTTGGGAGTATTCTGAGGCTGCTGCGGCTTCTCCGGAGCTTTCTCCTGCTTTGCGCTTTCAGGCTTCTTATCCTTAGCCTTACCCTTTTCTGCGGGAGCATCAGCTGATTTCTTTTCAACCTTCTCCTCTTTTACGGGTTCTGCAGCCTTTTCTTCCTTTTTCGGCTCATTTGCCATAGCAAAATAAGCATCAAAGTTTTCAACGCTGTTTTCTTTTGTATAAACTTCAAAAATCACGTCAAGCTCTGTTTCCTCAAGAGCTGTCATGGACTTTTTCTGACCGTCAAAGTGTTTGTTCAGAATTTCGAGAACACTTTTACTCGGCACATCAAAATCCTTAGCGACTTCATGGACTCGGTATTTACTTATCATAAACCTCGCTCCTTTCCGGATTCATTATCGTTAAATTTCTTGATTAGTGTTTTTGCAAATCCGTCATCATCTACGGTAAACACCGCAGCCTTGAAGCTTACGGCATTTTTGATATCAAGCATTGTATAGCTGACATCGACGATACGGACTTCTGCTTTTTCTGCAAGTGCAGTAATTTCTTCGTTGAGTCTTTCAGAAGCATCTGAACAGATTACGCAAAGACTTGCTTTTCTTGCATTAAGCGAAGCCTTACAGGCATCGTGGCCAAGGCTTAACTTACCTGCCTTTTTGCAAAGACCCAGAAGGCTGAGTGCTGAATCATTCATGATTTTTCAGCTCCTCTTCCATTTTATCGTAAACCTCATCCGGAATCTGCATCTGGAATGATTTCTCAATACGCTTTGACTTTCTCGCTATCCTGAGACATTTCTCATCAGGGCAGATATAAGCTCCTCTGCCGTTTACTCGTCCTGTAAGGTCAATGAGCACCTTATCATCAGGAGTTTTAACGACACGGACAAGCTCTTTTTTCGGCTTCATTTCACCGCAGCCCGTACATTTACGGAGAGGTATTTTTTTCTTCTGCATATCTCTACCTCCTTATTAAAGGATAATAGATGTTTCAATTTTTCCGCTTTCGGGTTTTATGTCGATTTTCCAGCCTGTAAGCTTTGCAGCAAGACGAGCGTTCTGACCCTTGTTGCCTATAGCAAGAGAAAGCTGAAGGTCAGGCACGATTACACGGCAAGCCTTTTCACCATTCTCGTCAACTGTAACTGAAACTACATCTGCCGGAGCAAGGGCTGCTGCAACAAACTCTGCAGGGTTTTCGCTGTACTTGACGATGTCGATCTTCTCACCGTAGAGCATATCTACAATCTTACCTACACGTGCACCACGAGGACCGATACAAGCACCTACTGCATCGACATTTTCATCTGCACTGTAAACTGCGATCTTGGTTCTTGAACCTGCCTCACGGGAAACTGACTTAATTTCAACAGTACCATCATAGATTTCAGGCACTTCTGACTCAAAGAGTCTCTTGACAAGTCCGGGATGTGTTCTTGAAATTGTAGCTCTCGGACCACGTCTGCTCATTTCCTTACCGTCAGATACACTTGCGATATAAACCTTGATAAGTGCACCCGGAACAAGTGTTTCGCCCGGAATCTGCTCACTCTTGAAGAGTGTTTCCTGAGCTTTGCCGATTTCGACTACTGCATCGCCTGTTTCGGGATCGACACGTGAAACCTTAGCTGTAACGATTTCCTGATTGTGACTCTGGAATTCTTCACGGAGCTTACCGTGTTCAGCCTCTCTGATACCCTGACGGATAACGTGCTTACCTTTATCAGCTGCGATACGGCTTACTTCCTTAGTCTCAAGCTCGATTTCAATTATGTCGCCTACAAGTGCTGTAGCCTTATACTTCTGTGCCTGTTCGAGTGTCATATCCTCGTCAGGATCAACGATCTCAGAAACAACGTTCTTTCTTACGAAAACACGCATTGTCTCATCTTCGGGATTAAGCTCACAGAAAACAATGTCCTTATTGTTATAATCACGCTTAACAGCTGTTACGAGAGCTCTCTGGATACCCTCACAGAGTGTTTCCATCGGGATGCCTTTTTCTTTTTCAAGCATTCTGAGTGCCATGAAAAGTTCCTTATTTACCATTATTCTTCTCCTCCGAAATCATCAAGTTTAACATAAGATGTTTCTTTTTTATTAATCATGAGCTTTGTACCGTCTTCGGCCAAAAGCTCAAAGTTTCCGTTGTCATAGCTTTCAAGCGTACCCTTGAACTCTCTCTGTCCGTCTACGGGTCGGATGAGCTTTACCATAATCTTTTCCCCGATGCACTTTTCAAAGTGGGCATCACGCTTGAGGTCGCGTTCAAGACCGGGTGAACACACCTCAAGGCAGTAGCTCTGCTCAATCGGGTCAGCCTCATCGAGAGGTTTATCGATAGCGTGGCTCATATCAACACAGTCATTGATTGAGATACCGTCTTCCTTATCTATAAAGATACGAAGATACCAGTTGGCGCCTTCTTTTTCAAAGCGGACATCCCAGAGCTCATATCCGAAACCGTTTGCAATTGGCTCAGCGATCTCCCATACAGCATTGACTGTATTTCCGCCTTTTCCTTTTGAAGCCATAATCTACCTCCTAAACAACACAAAAGAGCGGGTCGCCCCACTCCTTTGTCAATACATTCTAAAGTTTACGTTAGTATGATATCACATTATTCCGAAAATATCAAGTCTTTTTTTGAAATTAAAGTTTGTTGAACTTATTAAGTACAAGAACAGATATAACCGCTACAACGATTGTGATAAACATAAGTGTACCTGCACCCATTGAGTGATCCACAAAAGCGAGGAACAAAACGCCTACAAGAAGCGGTGCAATAAATATCTTCCAATGCTTTCTGAGATATGTTGCTGCAAGAGCACCAAAAAGTGCGGGAAGAACATAGTCAAAAGCAGGCTTGAGAACACCTGATGTAACCCTTGAAAGGAACGGTCCGAAAACAACAACACCGACTGCAATTACGACTGTTGTAACGATTGCCGAGACACCGATTGCGATGGTAGAAATAACCTCACCTTCCTCTGTGTTTGCACGGACCTTAGCCTGATCCATAGCCTTGATACCGCAAGGAAGCTTAAGGTTTGAGATATTACCTGTAACGAAGCTGAGGTATGCACCGCCCGGTCCGAGAAGAGGAACATAAGTGATAACCTCAATGATAGCTGTACCCCAGTAAAGAGGCATAAGACGAACAAGAACAGCACCAAGTACTTTGAGTTCAGGCCATACACCAAGATATGAGGAAATTACAACAGGAACTGAAACAAGCATAAGAATCGCGCCAATATTCCAGATTATACCCATTCTGTGGACAGAATCAAAATAATTTTTATCTTTCAATGTTGACATAATAATTTCCTCCTTCCTTACTGTGTAACAACGTCATACCATGTGTGGTTAACAACTGAATCAGGAAGTACAGCTGTGAAAAGAATAGCCATACCCATAGCTCCGAGCATTGCAATAGGCATTGCAAATGTTTCGAGCTTTTCAAGCTTGAACTTTTTACAGATAGCTTCGAGGACAAGCATAAGAACAACTGCAGTAATGAGAACGATAATCGACATAGCACCTGAAGAGCCTGTGACTACCTTAACAATTTCAAGTTCACCTTTCTCGTTTAACGCTCTTACAAAGTTACCTGCATCGTCGATTTTATTGCTCATTGTGTTACCGCTGATCTCTCTTGCAAGGAAAGCGCAAACGATACCGATAAATGCTGATGCTGAAATCGCATCACCGAGCTTCTGTGACTTTTCGCTCTTATTAACAGCCTTGCCGACCTTCTTCTGAAGGAATTTGCAAAGGAAAGGAAGAAGAATCAAAGGAGCGATACTACCTATAGTCATAGCCCAGGCTATTGTTGAGAATTGTCCTTTGTCAACAACCTCATTTCTGAGTGAAGCACCGAAAACATCAAGTGCAGTCTGTGCTGCAGTAGTTTCATATGCAAGATTACCGATAACAGAAAGTCTGATCCACGGAAGAACAACACCCAATGAAGCTGCAAGTGCAATAACAGTTGCAAGAATTGAAACAGCAGGTGCAAAAGTGAAAGATGCACTCGACATAATTGTCTGTTTCATTGTTTCTTTTTTGACACCGATTTTTTTACCGTGTCGCCATGACTTAATGATAAAATAGAGTGACTGTACCGTTACAAAAACAACAACACATGCTGCCAAGAGGTACATGACCCAATTTTCTTTGAAGTCCATTTCAAATCCCCCAATCACGCATTATACGTTTTTTAGAATGTGGTTATAATACCATAAATACAGACATATCGTCAAGTGTTGATTTTATACGTATTCAGTATGATAATCATCGGGATTTTATGTTAACTTTTCAACACTATTGAGCCTTAGTGATGAAAATCTGCACACTTGAAGCACCATATGACGAAAAACGTACATTTTTGATTAAATTTGTACTAAAATGCCATTTTGTACTACTCAAAATTATTCAATGATAACAAAAAAACCGGTTTGTTAACAATTTGTTCACACTTTTTCAATACTTTCATCAATCAGGTATGTTATAAACAATGTCAGAGATAACATCTCTATTTTCATTTTTATTTTCTCTTTCCCTTGAAATGCTCGATGCTGCACACATCGGGCATTTCCCCCTTTATGGGACATTTTCAGCAATCAGTTAACGGCAGAGGTACATCCCCTGCCGTTATTTTTTGCAGTGAAAGCAGAGCGATAAATTCGGAGTTTGTAGAGTTGTTTGGTTTTGCACAAATTGACTATGTGTTCGTAGGGGCGCGCATTGCGCGTCCGTTGAATTAAGCAGAATTTTTGCGG
>JAZRNG010000051.1:0-13308 GCA_045648065.1 Acutalibacteraceae bacterium
CCTTTAAGCGAAATGTCAAGACCTATGTATTTTTCAGTGCCGTTATAATGGGGACCGAATGCATATCTGCTTAAATATACAGGTGCAGTTTTGTTGATCTCAAGAAACTTTTTCATTCCACCGCCGTGGTCATAATGCCCGTGCGAAAGGACAGCGAAATCAACGGTTTTCAGGTCAATCCCGAGCTTTTGCGCGTTTGTGTAAAAGAGTTCAGTCTGCCCCATATCAAAAAGGATTTTCAGTCCTTGTGTTTCAATAAAAAGTGAAAGTCCGTGTTCGCAAGTTAACTTTTCGTTTTTGCAAGTGTTTTCAGTAAGACAAGTTATTTTCATAAGTTTACCTCGAAGCTTTTATAACAGAATTATACTTTTGTTTTATAAAAGTGTCAATATTAAGAGGTTTTGTGATTGAGTCACAGAATTCTGTTGAAAGATACATTATACTGTAATCAGAAAATAACAGGAGGGTCGGTATATGAAAAAGGTTTATGATGTAATTGTGATAGGCGGTGGCCCTGGCGGATATACAGCAGCACTTTATGCTGCAAGAGCAGGACTTGATACTCTTGTAATCGAAAAGCTTTCGGTTGGCGGACAAATGGCTCTTACAGATACAATCGATAACTATCCGGGATTTGAAGAGGGGATAGACGGTATCAGCCTGGGCTTTAAAATGCAGCAGGGTGCAGAAAAGTTCGGCGTAAAGACAGAGTATGATGAAATTGTTTGTGTAAGCCTTGACGGGAAAGTTAAAACAGCTGTGGGAGCGTCTGGAGAGTACAGATCGAAAACGGTTATCATAGCAACGGGAGCCGGTCCGCGTGAGCTTGGCATAGAAAAAGAAAAGGAACTTATGGGAAAAGGTGTTCATTACTGTGCCCACTGTGACGGAAGGTTTTACAAGGATAAAACGGTTGTGGTTGTCGGTGGAGGCAATTCAGCAGCTGAAGATGTACTTTATCTTTCACGTCTTGCAAAGAAAGTGTATCTTGTTCACAGAAGAGATAAATTAAGAGCAACAAAGATTTATCGCGAAGCTCTGTTGAAAGCCGGAAACGTTGAATTTATATGGGACAGCAGAGTTGCGGAATTTTATTCGGACAAAAGAGTTAACGGTGTAAAAATCGAAAATATAAAAACTTCGGAAATGAAGGATATCGAGTGCGACGGTGTATTTGTGAGTGTTGGCAGAAAGCCTGCTTCTGAACTTTTTGAAGGTAAAATTGAACTTGATAAAAACGGATATATTGTTGCAGATGAATCAACAAAAACGAGTGTCAGCGGTGTGTTTGCTGTAGGTGATGTCAGAACAAAAGAGTTACGTCAGGTTGTAACAGCGGTTTCTGACGGAGCAATAGCAGCACATTTTGCGGAAAAGTATATTTCTGGTGAACAATAAGCTGTTTTCATGACAAGCGAAACAATATAATTTTAATTAAAGAAAGGGCATCAACACAGTGGTATGTTGATGCCCTTTAAATCATTTTTTTGTTCTTTGTTCAACGGTGTTTTTCAGAAGTGCAGTACATTCACTTACAAAGTCAAGAGGTGAGGTTATGACTGAAGTGATTCCTTCACCAACCATTTTACCATACATGGAATTTCTCTTGTAAGCGATTGCCATGATTGCATGATATCTGAATTTTACGTAGCGTATTTCCTTTTTGCTGAGCTTAGGGAAATACTGCATCTTTCGCTGATAAAGATTCTTTTCACCCTGAATCTTGTTTCGACTGAAGGAAATACTTCCTTCAGAGCTTATCGTGTGAAGTACATCGTTTACATCCATATAGCGGATTTTAAGACCGCCCTCGATAGCTTTGAGCATAAGGATGAACTCCTGACCGCAGAGAGCGTTGTCAAAACCTCCTATTTCACGAAGCTTTTCAGCTCTGAACATATAGGTAGATGTACCTGTGAGATGATAAAGAAGGTGATAACGAAGAAGCGATTCGTTGTCAAAAGCAGGGATATCTTTAAAGTCTCTTACTTCGACCGGCTGACCGTTTTTACACATAACTGTGTTTGAAAATGTCATATCACAGTCGTTTTCGACCATAAATCTGAGCTGCTTTTCGATTTTATCAAGCACATATTCGTCATCATCATCAAGAAAAGTGATGTAATCACCGTGTGCAGCTTCGATACCACGGTTACGTGTAAGTGATCCGCCGAGGTTCTTTTCGTTCTGGAGATATATTACCTTGTCGTGATTGATCGACTCTGCGTAAGCTTTGACTTCAGGCCTTTTTTCGTATGTTGACGGACTGTCGTCTACGATTATGATTTCTGTATTTTTATAAGTCTGATTGATTGCTGAATTTACGGCAACTGCAAGACGTTCCACTTCTCTTTTGTGAGTTGGGATAACAATTGAAACGAGCTTGTCCATATAAACACCTCAAAATAAAACAGTATACTGTAACAGATGAATTATAGTCTTATTTTATTTTTTTGTCAATCCGGTTACACATACTTGTACTTTTGTAAGGTTGTTTTATACCGTAAATTCTAAAATACACGGATGGTATCGATACTGTTACAATATATTTGATCGTATAATCCACTGAATAAATATAGCTTTTATTTGCAATATCAACAATTCTAAAAATACTATGGTAATTTTTTGGAATGTGTGGTAAAATTAAAGAGATTATAATAAATTATTATTTTCAATTTCAGGCTGTATTTTAATTGTCCGGTGTGATTTCTGTATCGGACGGTGAGGTGAGAAAATGAGAAACGTGGATATAAGATATGCTGTGTTCTCTGATGTAGGGAACAGGGAAATAAACGAAGATTCTGTAGGGGCTTTTCAGAGAGAAGACGGATCTTGTTTTGTACTGTGTGACGGATTGGGCGGTCACGGTATGGGTGATATCGCGTCATCGCTTGTTGTGCAGGTTTTCGGCAGTATGTTTGAAAACTGTACAGATTATGAAAGTTTCCTCGCAGATGCTTTAACTGCTTCTCAGGATATTTTGATGGCAAAGCAGATTGAAACGAGTTCCCTGAAAAAAATGAAAACTACGGCAACTGCTGTGGTTACTGATAAGAAAAAAGTATATTTAGGTCACATAGGTGACTCGCGCATTTATGTTTTCAGAAAAAACAAGGTAATGTTGCGTACACTTGACCACAGTATACCTCAGATGCTTGTTATGTCCAAGGAGATTACAGAGAAGGAGATACGCAATCATCCTGAACGCAATATGCTTCTTAAGGTATTGGGCATTGATAGCGACAAGCGTATGTTTGAATTGCAGAAACCACTCAGTCTTAAAAAGTGTCAGGCATTCCTGCTGTGTTCGGACGGCTTCTGGGAGCTTATCGAGGAAGAGGATATGTGCTCCTTACTGAAAGACTCATACAGTGTAGAAGAGTGGCTTGAACGTATGCTTGAGATAGTCCGCGCCAACGGTGCGAATAAAAATATGGATAACTATTCCGCAATAGCTGTATGGTGTGACTGAAGGTGGATTTATGCAGAGTGTAAAAGATAATGATTTTATATCAGAAGAAAGCCGTGACGCGTATATTTCAGCCATAACCGTTTTAGGTGATCGCGAAGACCAACAGGATTGCTTCGGCTATATTATTAAAGATGATGCGATTTATCTTGCAGTATGCGACGGAATGGGAGGTTACTCCGGAGGAAAGCTTGCGAGTACAGTTGCAGTTAAGGCTTTTCTTGATTATTTCTCGCAGGATACTGAGATTAGTTTGGATTATGATAGCCTGACTCAATCTACCATATTCGCAAACTCCGCTGTGTATAATCTTGCAAATGATGGAACGAGAGGCGGAAGTACGTTGGTTTCTGTGATAATCAGGGACAAGGCGTTATACTGGAATTCTGTAGGAGACAGCAGAGCATATCTTTTCAGAGGCGGAAGCTTTGTACAGTTCACAACTGATCAGAATTACAGAGCAGTTCTGGATGAAAAGAAAAAAGCAGGATTGATAGATGATGTCGAATATGAAAATGAATTGACAAGAGGAGATGCTCTTATCTGCCATCTGGGATTGGAAAGTGTCGGTCTTATTGATTACAACGATTCGCCGTTGATGCTTTTACCCGACGACATAGTGATTCTGATGTCTGACGGACTTTACAAGGTTTTGACAGATGAAGAAATCTCGACAGTATTATCTAATTTCAATGATATAAACGAAGCTCTTTATGCCTTGGAATTAAAAGTCAGAAAGATTTCCAAAGAGAAAAATATTCACCGTGATAATATGACGGTAGCTACTGTAAAAATAAAGTGAATGGAGAATAAATATGAACGTTAAACAGTGTGTAAATGGTCACTTTTTTGATGTGGACAGCTTTGCGAAATGTCCTCATTGTGATGCACCTGTAGCAAGTGCAGCTATGAATAATAATGTATCGAATGAGTCTAAGGCAAAGAAAAAGTTTTTCTTTGGTAAAAAGTCAAAAGAAGCTGAAACAGTAGTGCCGCCTATGCAGAATAATAACTTTGTACAGCCTGTTCAGCCCAATCAGCCTGTTAAGCCTGTTCAGCCCAATAGGGGATACGGTTATGGAGTGCCGCCGGTTAACGCTGCACCGCCCCGTCCGATGCAGGTCAACGGTCAGCGTCCTGTTGATGTGAGACCTCCTTACCCTATGAATAATAATCCTGCACCTCAGTATCAGCCGAATATAAATAATGCACCAAAGCCTGACGAGAAAAAGCTTGATGCAAAGCCTTCTTACCCTGAAAAGGTGGATACAATCGATTTCTGGAGTCAGAAGCCTGTTGACCTTGAGGACGGTAAGACAGTTACAACTATGGGAAGCTTCCCGGATATTGATATTGAAGATCTCGTGAAAGGTGAAATCAAAACCCTCGCAGGTGATATGGATGTTAATCCGGAAATGTCATATACACAGGATGAAGTAACTCAGGAGGAGATCAGAGAGCAGACTTCTGAGCTTCAGAAAGAGATCAAGCGTATTTCAGCAAACGATGACGGACGGACTATGAGTTATTTCAGTATCGCTCACGAGAATGCAGAGCAGAAGAGTAAGACAAGCGTTATGGTTGATCCTGTTGTAGGTTGGCTTGTTGCGATAGCAGGAAAGCATACCGGAGACAGCTTCAATATTTACGCAGGTCAGAACTCGTTGGGAAGAGGTACTGATAACAGGATCGTGCTCGATAAGGACAGTACTGTTTCTAGAGGCCGACACGCTGTTGTTATATTCGAACCCAAAAAGAAAAAATTCTATTTACAGCCAGGAGATACTAACGGTCTTATCTATCTTAACGAAGATTTTGTATCTGACAATAAGGAACTGAAAAAGTCAGATGTTATCGAAATCGGAGAAACAAAACTTCTCCTTTTCCCTCTCTGTGATGAAAACTTTTCATGGGAAGATTTCATTAAGTAATATTAAGTAAAAAGAGTTAAGGATGATTTGAATGAAATTCTGTTATTCCTGTTTTAATAAAATTGAAGACAGCAGTACCATATGCAAGTACTGCGGAGCTCAGGCAACGGATACACCCGTTGAGCCGATACATCTTACGTGTGGATCTTTCCTTGCAGGCAGATATGTTATCGGCAAAGCTGTCGGCTCAGGCGGCTTCGGTATAGTATATAAAGCTTTTGATACGAAGCTTGGTGTAATAGTAGCGATAAAGGAGTTCTTTGTCAGCCGTCTTGCAACACGTGCACAAGGATGCAAAGAGCTGATTATAAATAAAAAGTCCGTGCAGGAGTTTGAATACAGAAAGGCACGTTTCCTCGCAGAGGCACGTAATATGGCACAGTTCGGCAATCACAGAAGTATTCCGAATGTTTATGAGTATTTTGAAGAAAACAATACTGCCTATATCGTAATGGAATTGCTCAAGGGCATGACTCTTAACGAATACCTGCGCTCACAGGGCGGCACTATTGATGCTCAGTTTGCGATAATGATTGCCAATGAGGTAGGAAAGGCGCTTAAATCACTTCACGGCAGTAAGATAATTCACCGTGACGTTGCTCCTGATAATATCTTCATATGCTCAGGCAAGGATATAAAGATAAAGCTTATGGACCTCGGTGCGGCAAAACTTGAAGATTCGACGGATGATGTTATAGACATCGTTCTCAAACCGGGTTATGCACCTCCTGAGCAGTATGACACGACCAAGAATATCGGACCGTGGACTGATGTTTATGCTTTGGGTGCTACACTTTATGTTATGCTTACCGGTGTAAAACCCGACGAGTCTACCAACAGAAAGATTTACGATGACCTTCAGCCTGTGAATCAGCTCAATCCGATTGTGTCAGAAAATCTCAATAATGCTATTTTAAAGGCGATGGCCATTGAAAAGCATATGCGATTCAAGAATGTTGATGAGTTTTTGCAGGCCATCAACGGTGAGAGAAAGGTCGTATCGCTTAAGAAAGAGCGAAAGAAAAGAAAACGCAACCGTTTTGTAAGTGTTATCGCGGCTATGTTGGCTTTGACGGTAGGCGTTGGTGCGATTGTGATTGATTACAACAAAAAGCAAAAGCAGGCAGGTTATCTTAACGATGCAGAGATAACCGTATGGTATATAGAAGACGGTGCGAATAAAGAAGAAAACCTCAAGGTTGCATTTACAAAGTTCAGTACTTTGTATGAAAAAAAGGATATAGAGATAGTAATTGATGCGGTAGGAATACCGGCTGAGGAATATAATCAGCGACTCGCTGAAGCCAAGGCAAATGGTGAACTTCCCAATCTCTTCGAAAGCACCGGTGTGGATGCCGGTATAATGAATGATGCCCTGCTGCTTGATAAAATTGTCACTTCAGACACGTTCAAAGCGAACGACGTGCTGAGCGAGAATTATAATCGCACTTACCGTGATACTACAAAAATTCCTATGGCTATCGATGTGCCTGTTGCAGTAGTTTCAAGCAAATGGGAGTACGAAGACAGCTTCTTTAAGGATGTTTCTGATTTTGATACACCTGAAATCTTTCAGGATGAGGATTCATTTGTAAGCGGAAGCTATAAATTTTCGAAGATCGATATCAATGATTCAGTAGTTCTTGATAACTGTTCGGTTATTATGACATCGACTGAACAGCTTGATACGATAGGTCCTGTCTTTGCCGGTTCCAAGTATGACTATAAGGTCGTATATCCGGAAAGCGAAGACATACTCTGTGAGTTCACTTTCGAGTGGAGTGTTTTCAGCTCGTCTGATGACGAAGATGCAGCGGCACTGATGCTTCTTGAAAGAATGCTGAGTGTGGATCTGCAGAGCAATATCTGTTCGGGCAGAGTACCTGTTGAAAAAGAAGCTTTACCTGAAAAAGATAAAAACAATCTGATTGCGACAAAAGATATTTATTCGAAATTTAACTTTAAGGAAGTGTAATTAATGGAAAAGCGTTGTCTCGGCTGTATGGAAACGTACAGTGCAGAATATATGGTCTGTCCGAATTGCGGCTATTTGGACGGAACAGGCGTTGAAGAGCCGATACATATGGCTCCCGGTTCCTTGCTTCACGACAGATACATAATAGGTAAAGTTCTCGGTTATGGCGGTTTCGGTGTAACGTATATCGCATGGGACGGAAAGCTCAGGCAGAAGGTCGCTATAAAGGAGTATCTTCCGGGTGAATTTTCTACCAGAATGCCCGGTCAGACTCACCTTACGGTTTTTAACGGAGAAAAAAGTGAACAGTATTACGACGGACTCAAAAGGTTCGTCGAAGAGGCACGTCATCTCGCAAAGTTTCAGAATGAGGAAGGTATCGTTAAGATATTTGACAGCTTTGAGGAAAATATGACAGCATACATCGTTATGGAGTATCTTGACGGTATGACTCTTACCGAGTACCTCAAAGAGCACGGAACCATTCCTGAGGATGAAGCGGTGAAAATGCTTATGCCTGTCATGGAGTCATTGACTGTCGTGCACGAAGAAGGTTTGTTGCACAGAGATATCGCTCCTGACAACGTTTTCCTTACTAAAAGCGGCGAAGTAAAATTAATCGATTTCGGTGCTTCACGCTATGCTACCACGTCGCACAGCAGAAGCCTTACCGTAATCATAAAGCCGGGATTTTCACCCGAAGAGCAGTACAGAAGCCGAGGGGATCAGGGACCTTATACTGACGTTTATGCACTTGCTGCTACGCTTTATAAGATGATTACGGGCAAAACACCGCCCGATGCTATGGAACGCAGGTCAAAGTATGAGCAGCAGAACAAAGATATACTTACAGCACCTCATAAGATTAATAAAAAGATTTCAATAAACAGAGAAAATGCTATTCTCAACGCTATGAATGTCCGTATCGAGGACAGAACGCAGGATGTCAGAGCTTTTATAAACGAGCTTGAGTCAGATGTACCTGCAAAAAGAAGATACGGAAAGATAAAAAAGATTGACGTATATTCATGGCCGTTATGGATGAAGATTGTCATTCCCGTGATCGCAGTATCTATCATTACGGGCGGAATCTGGCTCGCAGTTGTAGGTATCGGTGCGATTTTCGGCGAAGGAAAAACCGTGCTTGAAGGCTATGCGGTAGTTCCTGATGTAGTCGGACTCGATGAGGCTGATGCAAGGGATAAAATCGAAGATGCGAACCTTCAGCCTGTTCTTGGCAGAAGCGAACATTCACCCTATATTGAGCTTGAAAAGATTTTCTGGCAGGATCCGCCTGCGGGTTCTGAAAGACCTATAAAAACACGTATAACTTACTCTTTGTCACGAGAGTCCCTTATAAACATTCAGGCGGAAAGTGACGGCACAAGAACTGTCAATTTCAGAGGTCAGAGTGTAGACGAACTCAAAAACATTGAGAAAGAATGGGGAATTAAGGTTAATTACAATTATGTTTACAGCGAAGATGTAGCAGAAAACGTAATCATAACTGACAAAGAATTTACCTTTAAAAGCGGTGACACCATTGATGTAGAAGTATCAAAAGGTCCGAAACCTGTCCCGATGCCTGATGTTACGGGTATGACCGAGGATGAGGCGAGAGCAACTCTTGCTGAGATCGGTCTGGCAGTTCAGGTAGAGTACAGAAATGATAACAGCATAGAGGAAGGCACAGTTATCACACAGAATCCTCTGCCGGAAGCATCTGTACGTAAGGATAAGGATACGGTTACTGTCTACGTTTCAAGCGGTAAGGAGATTATTACCGTTCCTGCTGTTACGGGAATGACAAAAGATCAGGCTGAGGCAACGCTCAGCAATGAAGGCTTCAAGGTTTCCGTAGTAGAGGAGTACAGTACGAGTGTAGAAAGTGGCAAAGTGATCTCAGTAGCACCGGGCGAAGGCTCACAGCTTATACATGGCAGCGACATAATGCTCGTGGTAAGCCTTGGTAAAAAGCCTGTTACCGTATCATACGATGCGAACGGCGGTTCAGTAAGTCCGTCAAGTCATACAAAGTACTATGGTGACAGTTACGGTACTCTGCCTACACCTACAAGGGAAGGCTATACATTCTCAGGCTGGTACTCAACTTCGAGTTCAGTACAGATCACATCGCAGACACCGGTTTCCTTTGACCGTGACCATACACTTACAGCGAAGTGGACTGCAGGTCAGTACACGGTAAGCTTTGTGACAAACTGCGATCAGCAGGTAGCTCCTATGGCTGTTGACTATAACGGTACATATTCGGGACTTGTCAGTCTGTCGAATTCTGCGAAGCCGGGCTATACATTCACAGGCTGGTATACAGCACAGAACGGTGGCACGAGAGTAACTGCATCTTCCACCGTAAAGACGGCAGGTAACCACTATCTTTATGCAAGGTGGGAGGCAAAGACTCTTTCAGTCACTTTTGATGCGAACGGCGGTTCAGCGGTCAATAACAGCATAAGTGTCAGCTACGGCTCAACGTACGGCACCTTGCCGACTACAACCCGCACAGGCTACACCTTCAAGGGTTGGTATACGGCATCATCAGGTGGTACAAAGGTGACAGGATCTTCAACTGTTACAAATTCGCAGAGCCATAAGCTTTATGCACAGTGGACTGTAAATCAGTACACACTCAGCTTTGATGCTAACGGCGGTTCAGTCAGCGAAAGCAGCAGAAAGGTAAATTACGGTGCAGGTTACGGCACTCTGCCGAATCCCACACGTAAGTATTACACCTTTGACGGTTGGTATACAGCTAAAACAGGCGGCACAAAGGTAAGCTCGTCTACTACTATGTCTGCTCAGAATGTAACCGTTTATGCAAGGTGGACACCCGAAGCGTATAAAGTCACATGGTCAGAAGGTACAGGTTACAGTGTATCTGTTGAACGAACAAGTTCACCCAATGCAGGAGCATATATAGGAAATGTTAGTAACGGAGCTTCTGTTTATTACGGAGACGTTCTGAAGGTTACATATACTGCATCTTCAGGTTATACTCTTGACAGTAAAGGCGCGACGTCGATAACCGTAACAGGTAACGTAACATCCGCTCAGATATATGCTCAGGCAAGCACTAACTCATATACGTATAACATAAAGTATGTATCAACAAACGGAACAAATCTCGGTTCGTCCACAGCTACTTACGCTTACGGTACAACTAACACTATCATTCCACCGTCAAAGAGTGGTTATACTACGCCGTCTGCACAGTCAGTTGTATGGGATTCATCTACTCCTAAAACTATTACGTTCAAGTATGCACCATCAACGATTGATGCAACTAAAAAGAGTGGATATATATATAAAAATTACAGCAACACAAGATTGAGTTACGATGCAACAATTGAACATCGTAACAGAACCGCAAATAGTGTTCAAATCAGAGTTACGTGGAAGGCTACGTTGTCAGGGTTGAACGGATACCATGCATATAACAGTTATGCACAAAATTTCAGAGCATCGGTTGGTTCGGTTTCAACTGGAAATGTTAACATTTGTCCATACGGAACTTGGTCTTCTTCGGCACTGTCCAGAAGTGCTACTAAGTCTTCTGCCTGGATTACAGTTCCTCTTTCGACAACCAATAAAACGAATATTGATATGTCGGTATATTATTATCAAGCAAATTCTAATGGCACAGATATGTCATATGATGGTGCTGGAAACATGTCAGCAACCTGGTCAGTCGCAATACCTGCATATTAATTTCACAGATTCTGGCGGTGGCGGCAAACCACCGTCCTGCGATGTGAATTCAATCGGCTTCGTAGGGGCATCTATCAGATGCCCGAGGATTTTTATCGAGTTTTAACGGGACCGGACAGGCTTCCATACATGATTGTTTGACTTAGGTTTTTGGGGCGTGATGCCAAGCGTTACGCCCTGAAAAAATGAAATTTATCAGATAAATTCGGGTTTGTAGAGTTCTTTGGTTTTGCACAAATTGACTATGTGTTCGTAGGGGCGCGCATTGCGCGTCCGTTGAATTAAGCAGAATTTTTGCGGACGACCGATGGTCGCCCCTACGATATTAATTGAACATTCTACCCGACAAACCCGAATTTGCCTTGCCACACAAACAAGTGTTTCGCACCTTTCGTACCGATTTTTATATGATTGGTACCTGTTTGTTGTTTTTTTATAAGAAATATGTTATAATGATGCGGTGTAAATTTCCGATGAAAGGAATATTAATATGCAAATCAGATGTGCAAAGTGTATGAAACTCATTTCTGATGAGATCAAGGTCTGCCCGTTCTGCGGACACGTCAATGATCAGCCTGCTGAAGAGTCATTGTTTTTGAGACCGGGTACTCTGATCAGGGAGAGATACGTCATAGGCGAAGTTTTAGGCTATGGCGGATTTGGTGCTACATATGTTGCATGGGATGAAACGCTTGACCGTAAAGTTGCGATCAAGGAGTACTTTCCGTCAGCATTTTCTACACGCAAACCGAGTCAGACTGCATTGAGCGTTTTCAGCGGAGACAAAGGTGAATTCTTCCGTATAGGTCTTAAAAAGTACCTCAACGAAGCACGTACTATTGCGAAACTTGAAAATATCCCGCATATCGTAGGAGTAAGAGAGTATTTTGAAGAAAATAATACGGCATATATCGTAATGGAATTCGTAGAAGGCATCACTATGAAGGAGCACCTGAAGACAAACGGTACGCTCTCTGCAAAAGATGCAGTCAGCCTTTTCCTGCCTCTTATCAAGTCTATGAGTCAGGTGCATGAAGGTCATGTCATCCACAGAGATATCAGCCCTGACAATATAATGATAAACAAAAACGGTATAAAGCTCATAGACTTCGGTGCTGCAAGAGAAGTTTACGATGATGATGAGAAATCATTGTCGATAGTTCTCAAGCACGGTTATGCACCCGAAGAGCAGTATCATAAGAGAGGTAAGCAGGGTCCGTGGACAGATGTCTATGCGATGTGTGCCACTCTCTATAAGTGTATAACGGGAAAGACACCCCCGCAGGTATTTGACAGACTTTCAGGGGAAGCGCTTGAGCCGATTTCACAGATGGGTATCAGCATAGCTCCTTATGTTGAAAGAGCTATATTTAAAGGATTGAACATAGAGATTAAAGACAGATTTCAGTCGATGGACGAGCTGTATGACGCTCTGACTACTGTGGAGACAAATGAAAATGTTGTTAAGCCTGAGAGAAAGGTGACCGTTGCACCTGTTCAGCGTTTTGAAAATGATCCTCACACAGATGCACCTTCCTTTACACCAAAGGAGGTTACACCGGATATTCCGGTTACCACGATCAGCGAAGCGGTAATCCCCGAACCGAAAGCTAAGAAAAACGGTTCAAAGCCTGTTATCATTATCGTTGCGATAGCAGCTGTGCTGATAGTAGCGGCTGTAATTACCGGAATAGCCATCTTCGGCAGATCAGGACGTACTCCTGACAGTCCGAGTGAAGCTCCCGAAACTGAGCAGACTGCTGCTGTAGTTGGTACTGATGCTCCGTCGACAGAAGAGCCAAGCACCGAGGATACTACGAGTGACACCTCTACGGAAGAGTCAAGCACGTCAGAGAGTACGAGTAGTACTACGACAAAAGATATCGTAGCACCGAATAAAAGTAAAAATTCCTATAGCCTGTTATATGGATCAGATAGTTCTACGGTTACAGGTATAAAATTTATAATTTGGGGTACATACGAAAAGGATAAAATTAATCGGGATGCAGAAATTTACGTGAATATGGATACGCATGGTTGTGAAAATAGGGAATACGATAACGGAGATTGGTATAATTATTCTGAAAAACATGTGTATTATTACGATATTAATTTATACAACGAATCTCTTTATTACTGTGAAGAATTTAGAGAATTTTGGAATGGCGAAGCTAGTGATGGTGGGACAGAAGCGGATAATTTCGATG
>JAZRNG010000052.1:0-5081 GCA_045648065.1 Acutalibacteraceae bacterium
ATGTTACCTGTTTTTGCGATGAGATCGAAGATCGGAAGGATACGGATTGAAGCCTTGTCGATCTTTGCGCCGAAACCGTCGGGAAGGCTTCTTGGGATATTTTCATAGAAGCCGCCGCCTGTGATGTGAGAAACAGACTTAACTGTAACTTCATCAAACAAAGCGAGCATAGGCTTAACATAAATCTTAGTCGGAGTGAGAAGAGTTTCACCGAGTGACTTGCCGCCAAGCTCCTCCATCGGAGTTTTAAGATCAGCATTGTCAACGTCAAAAACTTTTCTTACAAGTGAGAAGCCGTTTGAGTGAACACCTGATGACGGGAGTGCGATAATAACGTCGCCTTCTTTAACAAGCTTGTTGTTAACGATCTTGTCCTTATCAACAACACCAACTGAGAAGCCAGCCATATCGTATTCGTCAACGGGATAGAAACCGGGCATTTCTGCTGTTTCACCGCCGATGAGAGCTGAGCCTGACTGTACGCAGCCTTCAGCAACACCTGCAACTATGTCTGCGATTCTTTCGGGGATATTCTTACCGCAAGCGATGTAATCAAGGAAGAACAACGGCTTTGCACCACAGCAGATAACATCGTTAACACACATTGCAACACAGTCAATACCTACTGTGTCGTGCTTGTCCATAAGGAAAGCCATCTTGAGCTTTGTGCCTACACCGTCTGTACCGCTTACGAGTACAGGCTTAGAAATTCCTGTGGGATCAAGCTCAAAGAGGCCGCCGAAGCCACCGATGTCTGATGCGACTGAGTTTGACATTGTTCTTGCGATGTGAGCTTTCATAAGCTCAACTGCTTTGTAACCTGCTGTAATATCAACGCCTGCTGCTGCGTAGCTGTCTGATTTAGAGTTTGTATGCATAATTCTTATTCCTTTCCGTTCCAACAATATGTGCAAAGGTCGCATTCATCAAGTCCTATTGCCTCGATGAGACCTTCAAGTGACTGAAATTCGAGTGATGCGAAATGAAGCTTTTCGCAGATTATCTGACGAAGCTTCTTGCCTCGTTCAGTTGATGAATCACTGTATTCATCAAGATATTTTTCGCCTTCTTCACCTTCAAGCTCCATAATTGTGCTTCTTGTGATAAGGTCAAGGTCGCTTGTATTACGTGAGAAATTGAGGTACTTACAGCCGTACATAATCGGCGGACAGGCCGAACGCATATGAACAGCCTTGGCTCCGTTTGAGTAAAGGAACTCAACTGTTTCACGAAGCTGTGTTCCACGGACAATTGAGTCGTCAACAAAGAGAAGACTCTTGTCACGGATGAGATCGTGTACGGGTACCTGCTTCATCTTTGCAACCTTGTTTCTGTCGCTCTGTTTAGCTGACATAAAGCTTCTGGGCCATGTCGGCGTGTATTTGATGAAGGGTCTTGAGAATGGGATGCGGCTCATATTGGCGTATCCTATCGCATGAGGAGTACCTGAATCCGGAACACCGCTTACGTAGTCAACATCCTTTGCATTGCCGACTTCCATATCGTGCTTTGCGAGTATTTCACCGTTACGGTATCGCATAACCTCAACGTTAACTCCCTCATAAGTTGACGGTGAATAACCGTAATATGACCAGAGGAAGGCACATATACGCTTTTTCTTTCCGGGGGCTGCAAGCTGTCTGAGTGAGTCGCAGGTAAATTCTACAATTTCACCGGGACCGAGCTCTTTTTCGTCCTCATAGCCTAACTTCTGATATGCAAAGGACTCAAATGAAACGCAGTAGCCGTTTTCACTCTTTCCGACAAGAACGGGAATTCTGCCGACCTTATCACGAGCTGCTATGATTGCTCCGTCATTCTTGAGGATAAGGATTGAAGCTGTACCCTCGATTACTTCCTGCGCGAAGTGGATACCTGTAACGAAGTCGCTCTTCTGATTGATGAGTGCGGCAACAAGCTCTGTTGAGTTAACCTTGCCGCCCGTCATTGCATTGAACTGACCGCCGCTGAAATCAAGGTACTGCTTTATAAGAGCATCTGCATTATTGATAACACCTACGATACAGATTGCATAAGTGCCGAGATTTGAACGGACAAGAAGCGGTTGCGGGTCAGAGTCACTGATACATCCGATTGCAGAGTTGCCCTTCATTTCGTCGAAAACATTTTCGAACTTTGTTCTGAACGGCGAATTCTCGATATTGTGAATATCTCTCTGCAAACCGATTATTTCGTCATACGCTGCCATACCGCCGCGACGTGTGCCGAGATGTGAGTGGTAGTCTGTACCGAAGAAAACATCTGAAATTGCATCTCCTTTACAGGCTGCGCCAAAAAAACCTCCCATTTGATTACCTCCTGGTTAGTAAAACGATGCTGTGGGTTTATTTATTGAATCTCTTTTCGATTTCTGCATTCTTTTTAAGAACGTTTTCAGACGCAGTCTTTCTCTGAGCGTCAAGCTTAGCTGCTACTTCGTCATCACTTACTGAAAGAATCTGAAGAGCAAGAAGAGCTGCATTAGCTGCGCCGTCAATTGCAACTGTTGCAACAGGGATACCCGCAGGCATCTGAACTGTTGAAAGAAGAGCATCAAGGCCGTCGAGAGTTGAAGCCTTTACAGGGATGCCGATAACGGGAAGTGTTGTGTTTGCAGCAATCGCTCCTGCGAGATGTGCTGCCTTACCCGCTGCTGCGATGATAGCACCGAAGCCGTTCTTACGTGCATTAGCTGAAAAATCCTTAGCTTCTGCAGGTGTTCTGTGTGCTGAAAATACGTGAACCTCATAAGGAACACCGAACTCATCAAGAGTTGTCATTGCTTTTTCAACTACGGGTAAATCACTGTCACTACCCATAATGATTCCTATTTTTTTCATTATGAAATCCTCCTAAAAATAAACAGGGCAGTCCTATATTCTCAACAGGACTGCCCAGACGGTCGGCTGTAAATTTCCTTTTGCTCCCCTGTGGTTAATCCACAATTCCGTCAGTCACAAAAGGCTTTAAAACTTATGTTTTCATTATATCAAAAACCGTCAGAAAGGTCAACTTAAACTGATGTAAAAGTTTGTCCTGTGTTTTCGTTATTGTATATCAAAAATACACAAATTACTCTGCTTTTGTTTCACAATAAATGCATCTGTAAACAGCGTTATCACCGTTCGTTGTCTTTTTGAAGATGTGTGGCAATTCCTGCTCAACAGAAGTGATGCAACGCGGGTTTTTACACTTGATAACATTAGTCAGTTTTTCAGGTAAAGATACCTTTCTTTTCTCTACAAGCTTACTTTCTCTGATGATATCAACAGTAACACCCGGATCGACATAACCCAAAAGCTCAACATCAACTTCAATATCAGCATCGACTTTGATTATGTCCTTTTTACCCATTTTATTGCTGTGTACATTTTTGATGATAGCAACCGAACAATCCAGCTCGTCAAGGTTAAGAAGATTATAAATCTGCATACCCTTACCTGCTGCTATATGGTCAATAACAATACCATTTCTGATTGAATCTATATTCATTTATTTTACCTCCAGAAGCTTAAGAATCAAAGCCATTCTCATATACTTACCGTTAAGCACCTGCTTGAAATAACACGCTCTGGGATCCTCGTCAACAGCTACGCTGATTTCGTTGACTCTGGGCAACGGATGCATAATGCAAAGGTCTTTCTTCGCAGTTTCAAGCTTTTCGGGTGTGAGAATGTAGCTATCCTTGAGTCGGAGATAATCTTCCTCGTTGAAGAAACGCTCACGCTGAACTCTCGTCATATAGAGGATGTCGAGCTCGGGCATTACTGATTCAAGATCAGTTGTCTGCACGTATTCAAGATTATTCTTCTGGATAATATCCTTCTTGACATAGCTGGGTAATTTGAGCTCTTCCGGAGAGATAAGTACAAACTTCACGTTCTCGTATCTTGAAAGAGCGCTGATAAGTGAATGTACAGTTCTGCCGAACTTGAGGTCACCGCAGAAACCTACGGTGATATTATCGAATCTACCTTTTTCGCGGCTGATTGTAAGAAGGTCAGCGAGAGTCTGTGTCGGATGGTTATGACCGCCGTCACCCGCATTGATTACAGGGATAGTAGCATTCATAGAAGCTACCAGAGGCGCACCCTCCTTGGGATGGCGCATAGCGATGATATCTGCATAGCAGGAAATCGTCTTTGCTGTATCTGCTACGCTTTCACCCTTTGCAGCAGAGCTTGATTTTGCGTCTGACATACTCAAAACGTTACCGCCAAGCTCGTACATAGCAGCTTCAAAACTGAGTCTTGTTCTGGTTGAAGGTTCAAAGAAAAGAGTTGCAAGTTTCTTACCTGCACACTTGTGTGCGTACTTTTCGGGATTTTCGATAATGTCGTTTGCACAAGCTACAAGCTCGTCAAGCTCAGCTACCGAAAGATCAAGAATGTCGATTACACTTCTCATTATTTTGTTCCTCCGATCCAGCTTTCGTCGGACGGATTATTTCTGAATGCGATGAGTCTCTGAATATCTTCTGTCGCGATGTAGCCTTCTTCAGCAGCTACTTCTGCGATTACGTCAAAGTTTGTAAGGCTGTAGTTTGTAACGTTTGCTTCCTCAAGACGTACAAGGCCCTTCTTCATACCGTATGTGAAGATTGAAACAACACCGAGAACGTCTGCACCTGCTTCACGAAGAACGTTTACAACTTCGATAACGCTGCCGCCTGTTGAGATAAGATCTTCAACAACAACTACCTTCTGGCCCGGAAGAAGCTTTCCTTCGATCTGATTCTGTCTGCCGTGATCCTTGTTGCCCGAACGAACGTAACCCATAGGCATATCAAGAAGATGTGCTGTGATAGCAGCGTGTGCGATACCTGCTGTAGATGTACCCATAAGTACTTCTGCCTCAGGATACTTCTCTTTGATAAGTGTAGCAAGACCGTTTTCAACATCTGTTCTTACATCGGGTGCTGTAAGTGTGAGTCTGTTGTCACAGTAAACGGGGCTCTTGATACCGCTTGCCCAGGTAAACGGCTCTTCAGGACGGAAGAAAACCGCCTTAATTTTAAGTAAATCTTTTGCAATAAGCTTCTCCATTTTTAAAACTCCTTTATGTAAATCTTAATTTAAAAC
>JAZRNG010000053.1:0-9106 GCA_045648065.1 Acutalibacteraceae bacterium
GTAAAAGTATCCGCAACTTTACAGGAGTGATACTTTCTGTCGAGCTTCAGAGTAGCCTTTTTAAACAAAGGTGAGTTCATTTCATACACCGGTACACTCGGGCATATCTGAGCAAATCCGAGAGCAGACAGCACGTACCAGGCTGAAAGCTGACCTACATCCTCATTTCCGCAGAAGCCGAATGCACCGAGTCTGTACGCCTCCTTCTGCACACGTCTTGTCCAATACTGAGTTCTCTCAGGCATACCCATAATATTAAAGTAATGTGTAAGATTATGACACGGTTCATTGGAATGGTTATAATCGTCATTCCAGAGAGCAGAAAAATCAGCCTTTTCAAAAAACTTTTCAAGAAGATCAATAAATCTCTCCCTGCCAAAAAGCTCTGCCAAGCCTTCAATATCATACGGAACAAACCAGGACTGCTGATAAATATTGCTTTCCACACATCCGTCGGTATCGTACTCAAACTCATCCAACGGCATAAAGGTACCGTCCTCATATCTCGGACCCATAAAACCTGTTTCGGGGTTATAGTTTACAGGATACTTTTTTGCTGTTTCATAAAAGAATTCTGCATCATCATTCTTGCCGAGCGCCTTTGCAAACTCAGAAAGTGTGAAATTACTCAGAAGTTCTTCAAGCGTGACACTTAAAAGTTCAGGCTTGAATCCTTTTTCATTGAGAAAGTCGCATCTTTTGCGCAGGCAATTAAACGGTTTCTCGAAAAGAGTTTCGTTTCCCAACGAACCTGCTTTTGCAATCTCATACGCTTTTTGTACGTCAAAATTACGGATGCCCTTTATGTAAGCATCAGCAATCACGATAATTCCGGGGTCTCCTACCATACAGTCTGAATTGATTCCGAGAAGCTCCCAACGAGGAAATGAGCCGTTTCTAGCTTCTGCGATACTTATAAGAGAATTCACCTCATCATTGATAGTTTCGGGTGAAATCAGCGTAAGAAGCGGAAATTCGCTTCTGTAAACATCCCAACCGCTGAAAACAGTGCGTTGAATGTAATCAGTATCAGTCTTTACCGTACCATCGGGTGCTTTATACCTGCCGTCAGTGTCAGCACAAATTCTCGGATCGAGAAGTGTGTGATACAAGCAGGTGTAAAAAAGGATTTTGTCCGTCTCATCGTCAGTATCGACTGCAATACATGAAAGTGCTTTTTCCCACGTTTCTACAGCAATATCGCGGATTTCATCAAAAGATTTACCGTCAACCTCAGCAAAGTTTTTTCTTGCGCCTTCGATATCTACATAAGATACAGACGTTTTCAATGTAACCTTTTTTGCATCTTCAAAATTCAGAACCAGACCGATATCTGCACCCTCAACCATGTCGTTAAATTCGATATACTCTTCCTCACTGAAAAAGTCTGCTGATTTAAAAGGCTCTGACAATTCGCAGCAAAAATGAAGCTTGTACTCGATTCTGCCGTGACCGTGACCGAATCCACCACCCTTCGGCGAACACTCAATCACGCCCTCAAGGTGTGTACTGTCGAGAATTTTCACAGTTGAAGAGTCAACACGTCCGCCGATACGACGTGAAAAGTTAAAAATAATTCTTGCATCGTCTGTTTCAGGATATGAAAACTCAAGCACACCGCAATGCGGAGTTACAGTTGCTCTTACATCAACATCATAACGATCAAGATGAACACCGTAGTAGCCAGCAGTTGCTGTTTCTTTTTCGTGAATAAACGGTGATTTCCAGCCCTCTGTGCCTTTTTTCAGAGAAAAAAACTCATTGCTGCCGCTTCTCAGGTCAGTTTCGCCTGTTACAGGCATTATCTGAAGATTGCCGAGGTCACCGTACCAGCCGATACCGCTCATACGGTTAAAGCTGAAACCTTCAATCGTTGACTGACAATAGTTATATCCCGTACCGTTGTCTCCTCCTGTAACAGTGTCTGCACAAAGCTGTACACAGCCTCCGGGAAGGCAAGCACCCGGGTGGGTTTTACCGCCACCGTGGGAATAATCAGAGTCTTCGTCACCGACATTTCCGATAGTCGGATCAACATATTTTACACAAGACATTTTTCACACTCCTTGTGATTCGTAATTATAACGATGCAGGCACCACAAACAATGGTACCTGCGTATAAATTAATACTTTCTTGAAAGCATCTTTTCTGCTTCTTTTCTTGTAATCTTACCGGCGTTGTAGTCTGCCATAACCTGCACATCCTTGTCATTAAGCTTATAGAACATCCAGACGAACAGTGAGAACAGATAGCCGATTGCAGGTACCATAACGTATACAAACCATAAAACATTAAGCGCATGCGGTGACTGCTGAACGTTAAGTTCCTGAAGCTGTTCGAAGTTTTCAGCCTTTACGCTTATCCAGCCTGTATATTCAAGACCCATCCAGATAAGACTGACAGATCCTGAAACAGCTCCCGTCAGCTTACACATAAATGTCTGAATTGCAAAGGTGATACCCTTTGCGTCAATTCCTGTTTTGAATTTACCGTATTCAGCACAATCAGGAGTAAACATAAACAGAACACAGCCGAAAATAGACATCGGAATTGAACGTATAACAGAAATGACCGCAAATGCAATAATACTCTTATATCCAACAGCCCACATAATAACACTTGACACAATGATACCAAGTGTACACCATTTAAAAAGGACCATTTTGTCGACTTTTTTGAGAATCTGCGGTGTAACGATTGAAAGAAGCACAGAAGGAACAGCGCTGAACGCACCGACAACAAGTGAGAACAAGCTATCATTGAAAAGATAGAATGAAACCCACATATTGAGTGCATTTATGATATTAACACTCGAATAGAAGAAAAATCCCGTATAGAAAATGAGAAGATATTTATTTTTAAAAAGGTAAATAAGCATCTTTGAAACAGAAAAATTTTCCTCTTCCCTGGGCGGAGTATAACGCTCTTTGAGTGTAAGGCAAGACGGAAGCATTGTGAGAAAAGCAATAATTGCCACAACTATAGCAACAACAGTATAATTACTGCCGACCTTTTCGCTTATGAGCACCGTAACTACAACTGTAGTCACAGTACTGCCTGCGCCACCCCAGACGCTTTTATATGCCATCATGGAGTTACGCTCGGAGATATTTTTCGTCATCGATGTAATGATTCCGTAAATCGGCACATCACAAAGAGTATAAACCGTATCCCATATAAGATAGCTTATCGCAAACCAGATGAGCTTTGTCGTACTAGTTGAGTTGAACGGTGCCGCAAACATCAAAACAGTTGTGATAACTATCAGTACAAGCGATATACGAAGCCACGGCAGATATTTCTTGCCGCTTTTAAACTTTACAGCGTCAAAAATAACACCGAACAGGCAATCATTTACCGCGTCCCAGATTTTAATTGCAAGCATAATTCCGGTTGCCTTTGTAAGATCAACACCAATCAACATAAAGTATGTAGTAAGGTAAGATGTAACAAGTGCATAAATAGCGTTCTGTCCGACAAAGAATGCATAATAGCTTATTCTTTCCGTTAAGCTTGTTGCCCATTCCTGTTTCCTGTTAGTGGCAATATTCCTAATTGTATTCACGGTAACTCCCCTCTTCCGACATTGATGATTATATTATAACAACCGGAGTATTTAAAATCAATAGTAAAGACTATTGATTTATCTGAACGGATATGTTAACATACTTACACAGATATTTAAACTGCCACCGGGTAGTGTGATGCTATGCATCCGTCTGCACATCGTTAGGTCTTTGAAGATGTGCTGCGGGTGTTATTTTTTTTAGGAGTAGATTTCATGAATATCTTAAAGGCAATCAGAAGTCTGAATAAATTTGAAATATGTCTTTGGTCAGTTTCGGTGATAGTTATTCTTGTTTCATTTTTTATTTCTCACGGCAGCGATTATCTTTCACTTGCAGCATCACTGATTGGGGCAACGTCCCTGATTTTTCTGGCACGCGGATTCGCCTTCGGTCAGATACTGATGATCATTTTCAGCACCATTTACGGTGTGATATCTTTCAGATTTCATTATTACGGAGAAATGCTTACGTACGTAGGTATGACTCTTCCGATGGCGGTAGTTTCGCTTATCTCCTGGATAAAGCATCCGTATAAGAAAACTGCAGAAGTTGAGGTCAGCAGGTTAAATACCAAAAAGATTGTTTTTCTTATTCTGTCTTCTGTCGCTGTTACTGTGGTGTTTTATTTTATCCTGAAAAGGTTCAATACTGCGAACCTTATACCGAGCACCTTTTCCGTACTCACAAGCTATATCGCAGCAGCACTCACAGCGTTCAGGAGTCCTTACTATGCAATAGGATATGCAACAAATGATATCGTACTGATTATCCTGTGGGCACTGGCAACCGCAACTGATATCACATACCTTCCTATGACTGTATGCTTTGCAACATTTTTTGTGAATGATATGTACGGTTTTCTTTGTTGGAAAAGAATGGAAAATCGCCAGAAAAAGCAATAAGCCCAAAAACAAAACAGCTACCTGCAGAAACGCAAGTAGCTGTAATTTTTTATTCTTTCCAACCTTCGACAAGCTCGTTAAGACACTCGTCATAGATTGAATAAAACTTATTTACGATTTCCTTGTCCTTATCATTACCTCTTACGCCCATAGCAAGGATACAATCCTCCTTGTATGTAATAACTGAAAGAAGAACGAAGGGCTTGTATTTAACAGCACCACTCATAAAGCCGTAAATCGGTTCATGTCCGCATATTGTTGTACCGACAGGATCGATAAAACCGATATTACTCATAGCAAGATGCGGATTTGCATAGCCGATCTTAACAGCAAGCTCGCCGATAGCATGCGGCAGAGTATAGCCGAAGTTAAGAAGCGGAAGACCGTAGAGTCCCATAAACTTATCCTGTTTGAATTTGTTTGTGCTTTCAGCAACAAGCTTGAGTGTTTCAAAAATATCGTTACCGAGACGAGGGATATTAACCTGCATCCACGCTGTATGGTTTGTAAGTCCGACACCATTCATATCTTTGATATATCTTCGAAGGTCGATTGCACCTGCGATAGTAAGACTGTCATTCTTATCGAACTTTGCAAGACGGTACACAGCCTCATAGTATGCAGTCATAAGAATATCATTAAGTGTAAAGCCGTTCTTTTTGCCAAGAGTTTTAATTGCCTTGAATACATTTCTGTCCAGATTGTGCTTAGCCATAAATGACCTGTCATCAGGACGGCTTTCTGTAAGCGGGAATTTGTGCGGATCCTTAACAGAAGGATTACGGATAAGCTTACCCGCAGCCTTTCTGTCCTCTTCTGAAAGGTCACGGTAGATCATCTTATGAGATCTTGAACCAACACGGATATCGTTTGGCATCTCGCCTGTTTCAACAAACTTATTGTAGTCCTGACACATTTTAACAACAAGATACTTTGTATCACCGCCGTCAAAGCACATATGGTTTGAAACAAAACAGAAAGCTGTTTTGCCTTCAAAATAGAATAAACCTACACGGAACTGAATCTTATCTGACGGATTGATCTCCTGCATAAGGAATTCTTCAATCACTGCTTCCTTTTCTGCTGCAGAGATATGCTTGATTGTAAATGCATCGTCAACATTATACGGATTAACTACCCAATAAGGACGAATAATGTTATGAACGAATGAAGAATGAAGAATCGGTGCTTTTTCGAAAAGATTAGAAACAAACTTTTTGATGATATCAGCATCGAGCTCAAAATCATAGTGTAATTCAACGTGGATAACTCTGTCATTATAGTTTCTGAAAAGATAATGAAGCTTATCCCACATTTCTGCCTGAAGTTTCTGTGCCATGGGGGCTGTACCTCCTGAAATTTATTTTTGCACATTACGGAGTGATTTTATCACATTCAATAGACAAAAATCAAGACAAAAATATTCTTAGTGTCGGAAAACTCAAGTCATTCGGGAAAATAATCTGATAAAATTTTATCAATCTTCTGTTTATGAATATTTTCGCCGAGCACATAACCGTTTGCACTAAAGCAGATTGCTTTTACATCATACGGATCTTCATAATACGGATTTTGTACATTTTTATCAGAATCAAAATACTCGCTGAGATACTTCAATGCATTTCCGCTCGGAAAAATAATATTTCCTTCAGTGGTTTCAATGTTTATTGAATTGAACTGTTCAAGCAGTTCTTTTGTTTTAATATTATACGAATTTTCATCCTGTGGACTCACAAGCCAGGCAGGATGAACTTTTATTTCAACATCGTTTTTCTTAACAGCCTGAGCAAATAATTTTACATATTCAAGAGGTATTGTTTCCTGATGAAAAGCATCGACAGAAAGCAGAATTTCATTAACACCACATTCAGCCAACTTTTCTGCAATAAGCTTAATTTTGCCGGAATCCTTACTGAAATATCCGTTTGTGATAAGCTGTCTTTTCGCTATATTCATTTCTTTGGCAGCTTTGTGAATTGCATACACTGTTTCAGGGTAAAGTAAAGGCTCACCACCAAAAGTCATAACAGATTCGATATCATACTCCCCTGCTATTTTACGGACGGCATCAGCAGCTAAAAACTTGTCTATATTTTCAGAGCTTCTGTGTTCGCCCTGAGAACAATGCTTACACTTTCCCGTGCAAGCCATTGTGACAACAAATTCGATACGGTTCAGATTTTTGAGATATTTATTCATTCAATCACCTCAGCACAGTATTAAACCGATAAACAGACCGCCTGCAAAACCTGAAATATGCTCAAATGCTGTTGCTTTACCTACGAGCATTCCGCCGACTGTGTAAATAGCCAGAACTATCAAAGCTATTGTCGGTACGGGAGAAAAGAAAACAGTTCCGTTTTTAACAGCGAGTATAACAAACACGGCAATAAGACCGTAGATTCCCGTAGATGCACCTTCGCCCTCCTGAAGCTTATACACAAAGGACATAAACAGCCCTGATATAAGTACCGAAACGACAAAGCAGAGTGCCGTTTTTGCTGTGCCAAGCTGAGATTCAACGGCATATCCTGCAATAAGAGTTGCAGTTACGTTTGACACGATGTGCCACGTTCCGATATGCAGAAGCGAGGATGATGCTAATCGCCATACTTGTCCGGATTTAATTTTCTTTTCAGACAGATGAAGAGCGTGGTTTATATAACCCTTGTTGTGTCCCGACCATAGCTTTTCTTTGAGGTTTACGTTTGCTGTTTTGGGGATTATTATAAAGTTGTCAAGTATGTATATTATTAAAATTATTGCACAAAAGGTCAGTGTGAATAAAGGCATATCTTCTCTCCGTTCTCTAAGACTTTTACAGTCTCTTCATCAGTTTATAATACTCGCCGTTTTCATCTGCACCGTCAAACAAGACTTCTGTGAATCCGTGCTTTCTATACAGATGCAGGGCATTTACATTGTCTTTATCGACACCGATTGTCATCTCTGAAAATCCAGATTCTTTTGCTTTTTTAATCAAAAATTCAAGAATCTCACTTCCGATACCACGGTTGCGGTATTCCTTTTTGACAATCATTCTCGAAACATAAACACGTATGCCCGGTATTGTATAATCGTGATCGCCTGTATCAAAAACCAATGCACCCTCGCCTATGAATTCACCGTTAATTTTGTAAATAAATACCTGACGATTGCCTGACGTGATTTCTTCTTTCCACTTTTCGGCAAGCGGCTGTGCTTTCATATTCCAGATGTTGGAGCATTTGTGATAGTCTTTGATGGTGAGGGGGTCGATAACTGTATTTGCGAACTCTGTAAAAGCTTTATTTATTTTGCTGTATTTCATATCAGCAATCTCTGACAAAGAATATTTTTTCATAAGATAACAAATAAACCTGCAACCGAGAAAGTATCCTACATCTGAATACCCGTTATACGAACACCAGTCACCAAAAAAATCCTGCACGCTCTCATTTTCATCGATACGGCGGAGATATTCTCTTTTTATTTCGGTCTCGTTTTCACAACACCAATCAAGCCAACCGTCTTTATCCTGATGATAAAAGTCATCGTCACTGCAAAGGATGTGTTCGCACACCATAGCAACACCTTCCTGATAAAGCTGTTGTATGGCTTTTCTTCGTTTTGTGAAATCAGGAAAATACAAATTTCCGTTCATCTTGTGCCACAAATGACCGATTTCGTGCAGTATCAAAGCTCGCATATTTATTTCATCGCCCCAATTAAGCTCGATGATTTTTTCAATACCCAGTAAAACTGTATTTCTACCGTCAAGAGTGGTTGCCCAACCTGCACCATTACAAAGTCCAAGATACAGAATTATATTAATATCAGGTTCCGTGTCAAAAAGCTTTGAAAGATTTGTGTTTAAAGTATCTACAACTATCTGAAAATTCTTACTAACAAAATCAATCTTATCTGTATTCAAAGCATTTTCAAGAACAGGAAGAACTGCTTTATTAAAATCATAGCATTTTGCATCATTTTCACATTTTGACGTAAGTTCTTTCGAAATTTCATTTGCATATTTTCTCCAAACAACGATATCAAAACCATTTGTAAATGCCGATTTAATTTTTTCACAAGTGTTAATTATTTTCATTTTCATACCACTCTTTTAATTTTTTAAACTGTCCCTTAAAATGATAAGATCTGCCGTTCTTATTCAGTCCGATATTATTGAGCCCCAAATGTTCAAGAATAGCAATTGATTTTTCGTTCTGAATGTTTGCAAAAGCATCAACAAATTCGATGTTATCATCAATCTTCGGAATAATAAAACCGTACAGTTTTCTGAATATGCCCTTACCATGATACTCGGATTTCAGCTGAATTTCTTCCATTCTGAATGTATCCGCATTGGTAAAATACTGAAAGAATCCGATTAATTCGTCAACATATTTAATCAGAACTATATTTCTTTCAGTTCGTTCAAGCCCTTCACTGACAGAGTCAGACCAGCAGAGATAATCTTCTTCCCTTGCATTCCCTGTCGGTGCAATCGCTGTCATATTATCTGCAAGGATATCAAAAATAGCCTTTGATACTTGAGTAAAGTTTGTTTTATCGAGGAACTCAAACGTGATCGAAGAAAGGTTTCTGATATATTCGTCAGCATCTTCACGTGATTTGAAAATTACTACAGTTTT
>JAZRNG010000054.1:0-4016 GCA_045648065.1 Acutalibacteraceae bacterium
ATTGTTTCTGATCCTTTCTGCTTACCACGATTCAGTGAATCACCGCTGCAGCCTGCACAGTTTGAATGAACGCAAGAGACACGTTCATCGGAGATACCTGCAAGAAGTGCAGTTTTGCCAAGCCTTGAATGACCGCAGACAGTTACGCAGTCGTGGTTGACCTCTTCTCTCGTTTCAAGGAAGTCCATAACTCTCATTGCCGCCCACGCCCACATTGCGATTTTTCCGGGTGAATAAAGAGTTCTTTCCTGATTTTTATAAATCACACCTGCAAGACCGTTTGTGAAATCACCGTCATCGCTTGTCACATCCTGATAGCAGAAAGATGCTATTGCAAAGCCATTATCGATAATTTCTTCTGTCGGGATGTATTTGTCAGGAATATCGGGACGGAAGTTTATGCAGACAAACGTTTTGAATTTGTCTCCTTTTGTCGGACAGACATATGTAATCGGAAATGTAAATTCTTCACCGTGTACTTTTGAAGTTATTTCAACCTGAGTTATCGAAGCCTTACCTGCACAGAAACGGTCATCAGGCTCACTAACAACCTTGAAAGATACACTTTCAGGCTTTTCGGGAAGATAGCCATATTCGCATTTGTACATCATATCTCTGACAATAGGTTTTATCTCTTCCCACTCTTCAACAGTTGTTGCTCTCTTACCCGTAACCTCAAGCGGTGACGGAACGTTAAGAGCTTCTAAACGTTCTTTAACTGTCATTGAAATCACCTTACTTTTCTGAAGAAAGTCTGAATACATCCCCTGCTTTGCCGATGACGATTATATGATCATCAGCTTTGAAGACATAATCAGCTCCCGGCATCGTATCAAGAGCATTGCCCTTCTTTATTGCGATTATATTCACTTTATAATGCTGTCTGACACCAAGGCTTGCAATTGTTTTACCTGTCCATACAGACGGTGTGGGAATTTCGTAGATTGCATATTCGGGTGTGAGCTTGATAAAATCGAAAATATTGCTTGAATTGTATCTCACTGCAAGTTTTTCGGCAATTTCACGTTCGGGATAAACAACCTCATCAGCACCGATTTTTTTAAGAAGGTCTGCCTGAATATCCTGCTTTGCAGTAGAAACAACCATCTGAGCACCGTGAGTTTTCAGAAGAGATGTAACAACGAGCGAGGACTGAAAGTCTGAATCTATCGTTACAAAGCAGATATCAAAGCTTTCGACTCCGAGTGCCATAATAACATTTTCGTTTGTGCAGTCACCGATATTTGCATCACCGTGTGACGGAGAAAGACTTTCGATAACGTCAGGATCTTTGTCGATAACCATAACCTCGTTACCGAGATCGAGCATCGTTGATGCAAGATGTCTGCCGAGTCTGCCCATACCTATTACAAGAATTGATTTCATAATAATCACCCTATCATAATTTTGCCCGTTGGGCGTTTGAGAATCGCTGTTTTGTTTCGTTTTGAAAGAAGCATTATGAAAGACAGTGCTCCTATTCGTCCTGCATACATAAGTACTACGAGCACCACCTTTGATGCCGCAGAAAGTGTAAATGTGACATTCATTGAGAGTCCGACAGTAGCCACAGCAGATACTACCTCAAACAAAACCTCACGAAGACCGATAGGCTCGATCCAGCTAAGCACAAAAGCTGACACAAGGATCATCATAAAATAAATAAACGCAATCGAGCTTGCACGTCTTACCATCTTGTCTTCAATACGCTTTTTGAATACAGTAACATTATTATCTTCCTGAAGATAAGCAATTGTGGAAAGCAGGATAACTGCTACGGTCGTGGTCTTCACACCGCCTGCAGTCGAACCCGGACTTCCACCGATAAACATAAGAACAATGGTAAGAATTCCACCCGGCTCCGAAAGAGTTGTCATATCGACTCCCGAAAAGCCTGCCGTCCTTGGTGTTACAGCCTGGAAGAATGAATTAAGGATCTTTTGCGGAAGACTCATCCCCTCAAAAGCATGGTCATACTCAAAAAAGAAAAACATAATAAAAGGTACAATCGTAAGGACAGCTGAAGCTACCAAAACAAGCTTTGTGTGCATCTTGTAATTTTTGAATTTAGCTTTACACACGAGAATATCGTCCCACACAAAGAAACCGATACCGCCAATCATTATAAGAAACGAAAGAGTAAGCAGAACTACTGCATTGTCATTAAAAAGTATGACTGAAGAGCCCGGTTCAAGCTGACCGAAAAGATCAAAGCCTGCATTGCAGAATGCGGAAATCGCATGAAAGACTGAAACATATAAACCTCGCAACCAACCGAACTGAGGTACAAACTGCGTTGCCAGAATCACAGCGCCCACAGCTTCGATAATCGCTGTACCTGCCACAATCCGTCTGACAAGCTGGCCTATTCCCGAAAGGGTTATCGTACCTGCAGATTCCATTATCAGCATTCTGTTCTGAAGCCCTATTTTATGGCGCATAAACAGCGTCGCCATTGTAATCACGGTCATAAAACCGATACCTCCGAGCTGTATCATAAAAAGAATGACAAGCTGCCCGAAAAGTGTCCAATGGGTGTAAGTGTCGAACGGAACAAGTCCCGTTACACACGTTGCACTTGTAGCTGTAAACAGAGCGTCTATGAAATCAGTAGTCTGCCCTTCGCGAGTCGCAAACGGTAACATCAGAAGTACTGATCCGACTAAAATCACCGCAAGAAATCCGCCTGCAATAATCTGCATACGTGAAAATTTTTTCTTTATTTTCTGTAACATAAAATTACCTGCTTAATTTTGATACTCTTATTATAACAGATAAACACTGAAAATCAACAAATCTACATATCTGCTTTAATTAAAATTTACAAAATTTTAACAGGACTATGGTATATGTCTAATTGATTTTAGTCAACATTAGTGGTATTATAATATAGTACTATAGAATACGGAGTGATAGCAGTGTCACATTTGATCGAACTTAAAAATGCATATAAGATTTATAATCCCGGAGAAAATGAAGTCCGGGCACTCGACGGGGTCAGTCTCAACATTGACCATGGTGATTTTGTAGCCATCGTAGGTCAGTCCGGTTCAGGCAAGTCAACGCTTATGAATATGCTCGGATTGCTTGACGTTGTAACAAGCGGAACATATATACTTAACGGTAAAGACATAAAAGATATGGATGACGATGAGCTCAGTGCTATCAGAAACCGTGAAATAGGATTTATCTTTCAGGGTTTCAACCTCATTCCCAGTCTTACCGCAAAGGGTAACGTTGAGCTGCCACTCATCTACAGAGGCATGAAAGCCGAGGAAAGAGAACTTCTCTCTACTGAAGCCCTGAAGCGTGTAGGACTTGAAAAGAGAATGAATCATCTGCCGAGTGAGATGTCCGGTGGTCAGCAGCAGCGAGTTGCAATCGCACGTGCAGTAGCGGCAAGACCTCCCGTTATCCTTGCCGACGAGCCGACAGGTAACCTCGCCTCTGCTTCAGGCAAGGAAGTTATGCGAATTATAAACGAGCTCTGGGCAGAAGGACGCACAATCATTCTCATCACCCACGATGATAAAATCGCCGCAAAGGCACACAGAGTTATCCGTTTCAGCGACGGCAAAATCATTGAAGATTACGTAAATGAACACATCACACCTGAAAGTGTTTTATAAAAATTAACCACCGGAACAAATATCGTTCCGGTGGTTTTCATTTAAGCAGAGCAGACAATCCGAATCCGGCTCTACAAGCACCTCAGCACTTGCCGCACCACTCTCTGTTATTTTTCCATTACGAATAAAATCTTTCCGCCGTTTGTTATCTCGTCATATGTGACGCTTGTACCGTCAAGTCTTACGGAGTTCAGGTAAACTTCTTTGATATAAGGATATTCAAGCGGATCCTTATCGCACTCAACAGTAAAAGTATCCGCAACTTTACAGGAGTGATACTTTCTGTCGAGCTTCAGAGTAGCCTTTTTAAACAAAGGTGAGTTCATTTCATACACCGGTACACTCGGGCATATCTGAGCAAATCCGAGAGCAGACAGCACGTACCAG
>JAZRNG010000055.1:0-10249 GCA_045648065.1 Acutalibacteraceae bacterium
TTTGGTTTTGCACAAATTGACTATGTGTTCGTAGGGGCGCGCATTGCGCGTCCGTTGAATTAAGCAGAATTTTTGCGGACGACCGATGGTCGCCCCTACGATATTAATTGAATATTCTACCCGACAAACCCGAATTTGTCGTATTGTTCTGAATTTATTTTGTCGGGTTGTTTCTCTGTGACCCGGTCTGATACAAAAAAGAGAGAAGCTGACATTTCTTGTGAAATATCAGCTTCTTTATATTTGACGTCAGTTGCAAAGGATGTCTGTTTCCATATATCTTACGCCCATATCATAGAGCATTTCTGCATCTTCAATCGTGTTGACAGTCCAGAAAGAAACACCTATACCTGCATCAAGTGCAAGTTGGATCGTTTCCTTTGTGTTTGCGCTGTAACTCGGAGAGAGCCATACATTATCGCCGACAGCCTGTGCTGCTGCGATATTTTCCGGTGTGATTTCATCGATGAGATACCAGAGTTCAATCGACGGATTAAGCTCGTGAATAATCTTAAGCTGTTCAAGGTCAAAGGAAATAATGATAGCCTGTTCTGTAAGTCCCTTTGCTTCAACTGAATCAACAACAGTATAAAGAAGGTCGTAGTTACCTGCCTTTATCTCGATCTGCGGTCTTGTAGATGTGCCGACGAAAACATCGAGATACTCATCAAGAGTAGCAATTCTCATATCAGGATATTTCCAGAAGTTCGCGCCCCATTTGTAACTGAAGGTCTTAAGTTCTTCGAGGGTGGTATCCTCAATTTCAGCATACTGACAGAACCATGAACCTGTATCGCTGTTATGGTTAAGTACCCAGACATTGTCTTTAGTAAGCTGAATATCACATTCTGCTGAATAATAGTTATTATTAACTGACTCAACGAATGACTGAACAGAATTTTCCGGTGCAAGGGCACTTACTCCGCGGTGAGCCGTGAGATAAACGGGATCCTCTGGAGAACCTATTCCGTTTTCAGATATTGAAATGAGTTCCTGCGGAGGATTGAGAAGCTTCACAACATGGTACACCGGTGACCACGTTGACAAATAAATCGGAACGAGAATGACAGTAATGATTTTGTTGATAAACGCGAGCATTTTCAATCACCTTTCTTTAATAAGCTGTGTAAACAAAAAAACGTTCTCTTTCGAGAACGGTTTTTTGGTGCTGGTGACCGGACTTGAACCGGTACGGTGTTGCCACCGAGGGATTTTAAGTCCCTTGCGTCTGCCGATTTCGCCACACCAGCATATCCTGACGACCGTTACATTATACATAACGGCCGCCGTTTTGTCAATAATTAAAAGTAAAATTTATGCTTCAACAATTTCACTCATCTTTGCACGGATCGCATCAAGTCTTGCATATGCATTATCCCTGTCTGCATCCTGGATTGAGTAGTAGAGTTTGATCTTCGGCTCTGTACCTGAAGGTCTGATAGCCATCCATGAGCCATCATTAAATACGTACTTGAGAACATTCTCCTTCGGAAGGTCGCCGATACCCTTTGAGAAGTCGAAAACTTCCTTGATGCCGTCGAAGAACTTGCTTCCGTTTTCACGGAATTCGTTCATAAGACTCTGAATCTTCTGTGCACCGTCAATACCCTTGAGTGTGAATGTGTCGAGAGCATCGAGGTAGAATCCGTACTCTGCATAAATCTCATTGAGTGCATCGATAAGAGTCATACCCTTATTGTAATAATATGCAGCCATCTGGCAGACAAGAAGTGCTGAAACGACAGCATCCTTATCTCTTGCGTGTGTGCCTGTAAGGTAGCCGTAGCTCTCCTCATAGCCGATAACAAATTCTCTGTCACCACTTACTTCATACTGATTGATCTTTTCACCGATGTATTTGAAGCCTGTAAGAGTTTCAACGATATTCAGACCGAACTTTCTCGCGATATTTGCACCAAGCTCGCTTGTAACGATTGTTTTAACAAGAGTTGACTTCTCGTTGAGCTCAGCCTTTCTCATATTGAGAACAAAGTTTACGAGCAAAGCACCCATCTGATTACCTGTGATAAGAACATACTTGCCGTCGTGCTTAACACCTGCACCGATACGGTCACAGTCAGGGTCAGTACCGAAAACGAGGTCCGCACCCTCTGCCTCAGCCTGCTTAAGAGCGAGAGTAAGGGCATCCTTCTCCTCAGGGTTCGGTGAACGTACTGTTGAGAAATTACCGTCGGGAAGCTCCTGCTCCTTAACGATTGAAACATTCATACCCTCGATAGCCTTGCGGACAGGAATGTTACCTGTACCGTGGAGAGCTGTATAAACAATTTTGATATCCGACTTCTCTTCGTAGAGAGACTGCTTTTTAACTGCTTCAAGGAAAGCATCAAGCACTTCCATACCGATCGAAACATAAAGACCCTTTTCTGCTGCTTCGTCAAGAGGCATATGCTCAACATTCTTGATATCAGTAACAGCGTTAACAAAGTCAATTACTTTATTAGCGTACTGAGGTACAAGCTGACAGCCGTTTTCGTCGTAAATCTTGTAACCATTGTATTCCTTCGGGTTATGGCTTGCAGTCAACACAATACCTGCTGTACAGCCGAGATGCTTGACTGTGAATGAAAGTACAGGTGTGGGCATAAGAGTATCATAAAGGAAAACCTTGATACCGTTTGCACAAAGCACTTCAGCTGCATAAGCTGCGAACTGTGCTGAATTATTTCTCGAGTCATAAGCGATAGCTACGCTGATATTTTCTTTATACTCATCGATAAGATAGTCTGCAAGACCCTTAGTAGCTTTGCTGACCGTATACTTGTTCATACGGTTGGCACCCGCACCCATAACACCGCGAAGACCGCCTGTGCCGAATTCAAGGTCTTTGTAAAATCTGTCCTCGATTTCTTTCTCATCCGTGATTGCAAGAAGCTCTGCTTTCGTGTCTTCATCGAAGCTGAGCCAGTCCTGATACTTTGCTTTGTAGTCCATAATCAAGCCTCATTTCTAACATAGATTTCCGAATAAATGATACCACAAATTTCCTGTATAGTCAATAAAACAAATTCGCCTTATTATTACAAAAACCAAACAATTATTCTATTGACCTGAAATGTAAAAAAATGTATAATATTATATATGTGTTTTAGTATCGGTATATGGGAGGAGGCGGGCAGCATTTCAAAACAGAATAAAAAGGGTGGCAAAAAAACAAGAGAAGAACACATCCGTTCCCTTTTATACCTTGCTTCTATGCTGAGTCTGATTTTAGCTGTTGTTTTTTCCGTACTTCTGGCACTTTCTTTTAACGATCATGTACAGCAATGGTATCAGACCTACATCAAGTATCTGCTTGAAGCTGAACATTCAGTCGAGGCAATGGACGACAAGTTCAATATACTCATTGTGATAATTTTTCTCTATGTTTTCAAGTCTGTATTTCCCATACAGTTCTATCCCCTCTCCGTGCTCTGTGCAATCACGAGTACCGTATTTCCGGCATATCTTTCACTACCGATCAACATTTTCGGGTTGTTTGCATTTTTCTCAATAAGATACTATTGGGGTCGCAGAGTTGGTTCGGATGCGGTTCAGAGCATCCTCAAAAGGAATGTCACCATCCGAACGCTCATTGAAAATGACGGTCGGGGAAATCCGTGGCTGCTCGCAGTCTTCAGACTCATTCCGAGCATTCCGCCCAACCCCGTAAGTAAGCTCTACGGAGCGATGGGTTTTGAATACAAGAAGTACATTCTTCTTTCACTTATTGGATTTGCTCCGCAGCTCATAACTTACACCTTCATCGGAAGCAACGTATTTAATCCGCTTTCGGCAGCATTTCTTGTTCCGTTTATCCTTTTATTTGTTTTAATAAGTATATCCACTTTTGCGATAAGCAAGATTTTAAAAATTCAGTACAGGAGGAAACACTCAAATGGCTAATTCAATCCAGATCAAAGAAAAACTCGCTTGTGGTGAGTTTGACACAAGACTTAAAGAAGTTTATCTCAGCGACGAGGCTGTAAATGCACAGAAAACACGTCAGGCAGAGATCATCGATGCATACGTGGAACTCTTCGGAGATTGCGACGGTATCGAGCTTTTCAGCGCACCGGGCAGAACAGAAGTAGGCGGCAACCACACAGACCATAATCACGGCAAGGTTCTCGCTGCAAGTGTTAACCTTGACACAGTTGCTGCTGCTGCAAAGCGTGACGATATGGTAGCTTGCGAAAAGAGTATCGGTCACGGTATGATCGAAATTGATATCTCTGACCTTGAACCGCACGAAAACGAATTCGGCAAATCATCAGGACTTATCCGCGGTATGTGTGCAGGCTTCAAGAAATACGGCTACAATATCGGTGGTTTCAACGCTGCGAGTGCAAGCTGTGTACTTGCAGGCTCAGGACTCTCTTCCTCAGCCGCATACGAGGTTCTCATCGGTACAATTCTCAATCATCTTTACAATGACGGTAAGGTTTCAGCCGTTGACGTCGCAAAGATTGCACAGTACGCTGAAAACGTTTACTTCGGCAAGCCCTGCGGTCTTATGGATCAGATGGCAAGCTCCGTCGGCAGCTTCATCACGATAGATTTCAAAGATCCTGCAGAGCCTGTAATCAACAAGGTTGAGTTCGATTTCGCTTCTTGCGGACACTCACTCTGCATCGTCGACACAGGTGGAAGCCACGCTGACCTTACAGATGACTATGCAGCAGTACGCGGTGAGATGGAAAGTGCTGCAGGTGTATTCGGCAAGGATGTCCTCCGTGAAGTGCCCGAAGATGACTTTATGGCACATATCAAGCAGGTACGTGAAGAGTGCGGCGACCGTGCGGTGCTCCGTGCAGTTCACTTCTACAATGAAAACAAGAGAGCTATGGCTGAGGTCGAAGCTCTGACAAACGGTGACTTTGAGAAATTCAAGGAAATCGTTATCGAAAGTGGACGCTCATCATATATGTACAATCAGAACGTGTTCACAACCAAGGCTCCCCAGGAGCAGGGACTTTCAGTCGCTCTTCTTCTTTGCGAAGAGATGCTCAAGGGCAAGGGTGCATGGAGAGTTCACGGCGGCGGTTTTGCAGGTACTATCCAGGCTTTCGTTCCCAACGATATGCTTGAGGAGTTCCGTTCAACGATTGAAGCTGTTTACGGTAACGGCTCATGCCACGTACTTTCAATCAGACCTTTCGGCGGAATCAAGCTTTATTGATAATTACATAACGAACTCAATCCCACGATTCTTCAAGAACCGTGGGATTTATTTTTACTTACACATCTCATTTGTCGTATTAAAACTGAAATTCAGATTATTGACAAAACGGTTTGCAGGAAGTAATATGGATTTAATCGTAGCGAAAGGAGTTTTATATGGAAACTCAGAATATATTCATTTTCCTTGCCGCAAGTATGCTGTGTATGTGTTTCGGTTGGGGAATGCGAGGCTCCGCAATCGGCGGAGAAAAGGGTGCAATGCTGCCCGGTGCACTGCTGGGCGTTGTGTGTACATGGTATACGGGTTCAGAACTGCTTATGGAAAACATATTCTTATTTGCGGCATCCTGTGCACTCGGCTATTTCTACGGTGGAATGGAAACATACGGTTCAACGATGGGACTTGTCATTCAGCACGATAAGCCGAGATACAACCCTTCTCTCGGTTATCTTGCTCTGGCTTTCAAGGGTGCGATCTGGGGCGGTCTCGGTGCAGGTTTTCTCGGTGTGAGCTTCTCTGCAGTCAGCGGTGTCGTGTACAAGTGGTATGATTTCGTTATTTTCTTCACCCTTGTTCCCCTTCTGCAACAGATAGGCTACCGTATTTTCAATACACCGTATGACCCTGAAAACAACAGAATGCCGAAGGTCTGTTTTTCGGAAAAACGCCGTGAAGAATGGGGTCGCAATCTGACAGTCATTGCCGCACTTTTGGTGCTTATGGTTCTGCGTAAGGACTTCTTCGGAATCATTATGTGGACAGGCGGCACAGTCGCAGGTTCGGTCGGTTGGGTTGTCGGTATCACTTTATTCGACAGACAGCTTCATCCGCTGAAAAACGGTAAGCGTATGTTCGGTAAACTCAGCGTGTACGGCATCATTGACGGTTGGAAGATAATGGAATTCACACAAGGTTGCTTCAACGGTCTGATTATCGGAATCGCTTTCATTCTCGGCTGGCCGATAGCGGCAAAAAACCTCGGACAAGCTGAATCAGCAGGTAAGCTTTGGCAGATAATTCCACAAGAGGCTGACAATATACTTCCGTGGATACTCTGCGGACTGATTATCTGCTCGATGTTCCTTTTCATTATACCCTTCAAAAAAGTCAGCGAAAACACACTTGAGCTTTTTGAGCGACCGTGCTATATGGTTGCACCGCTTTGTCTCATAATGCTCGGTTCAACGAGAATGGCTGAAATCATCTGTTGCTTTACGATGTATTTTGTTCTCGCACAGCACGACGGAATCGAAAGATTCAGCAAGTTCAGACACGTTAAACTCATCAGAGTTATCCTCGTACTTGTCGGTGCGGCTATCCTTACCATTCAGGCAGCAAGAGGCTTTACACTTTGGGAAACCTGGATATTCTACTGTGTGGGTTATCTCGTGTTCGATTTTATGGTTCTTCTGCATCCTGAAAAGATCAGAGAATGCAAGAAAAAATCAAACAGCACAAAAGAATTTATAATTTCTCTCGGAAGCGTGGCAACGGTTCAGCCTTTCTTCTGCATCCTTGCAATACTTATGCTTACTTTCGGTTATTTTAATTTCAGATAGTAAAACAGCTGTCTCACAGATTGAGTGAGACAGCCTTTTATTTAATCAATCATTTCAGCTGCAGTAACAAATTTACCATCATCGGCATAAATATCAAAATACCATTGTCCAAAAAAGTCTGACGTATCTAAATGAGTAGAATAGCATTCGATTGCACCGTCAGAAGTCTTATAGTCGGTTTCTTCGTAACTCGTTCCGAGTGTGCCGCCAGCCAGATAATGATATGTATAACCGTCAGCATCATAAAAGTAAGAAAAATCCGAACCGGTTTCTTTTACCTTATTCAGATATCCGTCAAGAGTATCACCCTGCTGAACATTTTCAAGGTATTCAGCAATATATAATGATGCATCGTCAGACCCTTCCCAACGGTTGTTAAAATCAATATATCTTGATGTAGAAAAATATCTCAGCGACAGGTCAAACGATTTCGCATATCTGTCCACTGAAACACTAAATTCAAAAGACCCATCTGAAGATGTTGATAAATACAGCCCGGTATAAATCATCAGACCCTCGCCTATTTTACCAACATATACATTATCATAATCGCTATAATAAGTGTCTGAATCTATTTCGACTATTTCAAGATAATCAAACCTTCCTTTAACCTCTTCAAAATCATCAGCGGTGATTCTGCCTTTTTCCATACACAGGTCGCACATATCCGCAACTACTCGAGAATAAAGTTCAAACTGTTCTTTATCCTTGTGGTCAACATATGTAAAAATGCCCAAATAAACAACACTAAATATGCATAAAAGCAAAACTGTAAGCTTTTTTGCAAAACCCCTCGCCTTTCTGCTGTCTGCAAAGGGATTTTTAACAGTTCTCACCACACAAGTAATTACAATTGTGATTACTGCTACAATCAAAACTGTAAAAACTGCAGAAACAACATAGTCAATCGCCGTCAGTTTCAAACCTGTGGACAAGTACTCTTCAAGTCTTGCAGTTGCCGACACCCAAACAATACCACTGAAGCTCCACAATGTAGTAATTCCCATTATAGAAATAATTACTGTAACTACTGCAGGTGCAATTCGTTTTGTGTATAAAGTCAGACCTATTCCTGCTGCAAATGTAACAATAAAAGGTACTATTTCACCTGAAAGCAAAAAGCTAAACTTTTCCGAACCGTCAAGAAATGCACCTAAAGCAACGCCATTCACCAGTAAAAGGTCAAAAACCTTCAATATTGCCACAAAGAAGAATATCACAAGCAAAAATCTCTGCCAACCTGAAAGCTTATGCAGCTTCGCCATGCTTTCACCGACGGTCGCAGGCTCACCCATGTCTTCGAGAGCTTTTTTATTTGCAGTTTCTTCGTCGTAACCGATTTCCACATAAAAGTCAGCAGAGTCCTGCAGATGGCTTTCAAGCTCTGCGCATATCGGTGCGTGGAGCTTTTTGTTTTTTATGTTCTGTCTGACGGTGTTAAGGTAATCGTCAAAGTTGTATGTCATCAACTCACCATCCTGACTATAAATTTTTTTCATTCATATGTTTTGAAAAGTTTACGATGAATGCACATCCACACGGGTGATAATACCATCTTTAACCTGCACTACATATTCGTTCATGCCAAACAATCCGCCGGTTTCGGTATATGTATAAAACTCAACATAATCGTAATCTGTAAAGTAATGGTAACCAAAAGTCAGGTCGTAATTTTTCACCATATCTGTAAACCTGTTCGCATCAGCAGATTTTAAATCCAGATCACTTTCATCGAATATTTCCACACCTATCAGATCATAGATACTTCGTTCTACATGCTTTCTTTCAGACCAGATAGGATTTATATCCAAAGATTTCATAACAATAAACGGATTAAACGAATAATAATCATGCATCCAACCGTAATCAGCTTTGACATCAACGTCTCCGTTTTTAGCTATGGCGATGCAAAATTCAGGTTTAATAATCGTCTTATTTCCTATTACTGCGATAAAATGGTAATCCCACTCACCAGGTCCGTGCCAACACTCAAGTTCTTCACAACTCTCTTTTTCAAAATCAAGATTATTAAAGTGTTTCATTAACTTATCTACATCATTTTCTGTTATTTCATTTTCAAGGCAGTAGTCACACAAAGTCTCCACGACCTTATCAAACTCATCTTTGCCCTTAACATCTGTCTGATAAAGATAAATTTTTGTCGCTACAGACAAAAGCACAAACATACACAAAACAGATACTGAAGCTTTATAAAACACTTTTTTCCACTTTATTGATGCCTGAAAAGGAGTCTTTATATATCGGTATATTTTTAAAAACAAAAAACCTATAAAACCTACCACTACAACAGCAAGAGATGCAGAAACAGCAAAAATTGTTTCATTAAAACAGCTCAGATCATTCCATCCGTACTCTAAGACGGATATATAGTTCTCCCATTGTCCTGTCAGCTGTATAATCATTACGTAGAAAAAGCTTTGTATTAACAACAAATCTGCAAACGCATAGACAAGAGACACTACCGCCGGCAAAAGTCGTTTATGCCGTAGAGCTAAAGTAAATCCACAAAAAGTCAAGCACAGCATTGTTAAGATCTCGCCCGAAGCTTCCCATTGACAAAAGCCTTGTGACAACGTACACCAAACAACATCTATAAACTTCAACTGGACAAACCATATGAACAAAATCTCAACTAAAATTTGTCCTACCGAAAGTTTATGCAGCTTTGCCATGTTTTCACCGACGGTAGCAGGCTCTCCCATGTCTTCGAGAGCTTTTTTATTTGCGGTTTCTTCGTCGTAACCGATTTCCACATAAAAGTCGGCAGAGTCCTGTAGATGACTTTCAAGCTCTGCGCATATCGTTGCGTGGAGCTTTTTATTTTTTATGTTCTGTCTGACGGTGTTAAGGTAATCGTCAAAGTTGTATGTCATATACACCGCCCCCTCTTCAGACTGTAAGAGTCTGAGTTCCGAGACACATAACTTTTTCTACAGAATCCGAATACACCTTCCATTCGTCCGTTTTTTCCTGTAAAAGCTTTTTGCCTTTTTTAGTGATGTGATAGTATTTTCGTTTTCTGCCGTCTACTTCCTGCCAGTAGCTTTCAACCTGATGTTCCTTTTCCATAGCGTGTAAAATCGGATACAACGTACCCTCATTGAGGTTGAAAACATCATCAGATGCTACTTTTATCTTCTTGACAATTTCGTAGCCGTACATATCTGACGAGTTGATAGCAGAGAGCACAAGCAAAGAAGTACTGCCTTTTAATAATTCTTTACTGATTTTCATAATATTACCTCCATACATTTTAAATCAATGCATTGTAAATCTATGTATACATGTTAGCAGAATGTTCGTATATTGTCAATAGTTTTTTATGTTAATCAAAAAATGGGGTAAATTCGGGTTTGTCGGGGTGTTTGATTTCGCACAATCCAACTCTGTGTGCGTAGGGATGGGCCTCCCGGACCATCCGCGGAATCTGCTGAAAAACGGACGGTCGAGGACGCCCGTCCCTACGCAGCTGACTGAAACAGGG
>JAZRNG010000056.1:0-2384 GCA_045648065.1 Acutalibacteraceae bacterium
ACAGGCGGCGCCGGCTTTATCGGCGGTAATTTCGTCTATTATATGCTTGAGAATTATCCTGACACTCAGCTTGTCTGTCTGGACGCACTGACCTATGCAGGCAACCTTGAAACACTGAAGGGAGCCTTCAAATCGGACAAGTTCACATTTGTCAAGGGTGACATCACAAACCGTGCTTTCATCTACGAGCTGTTTGAAAATGAGGACTTCGACTGCGTTGTAAACTTTGCGGCAGAATCTCACGTTGACCGCTCAATCGAAGAGCCGGAGGTTTTCCTCAGAACAAACATACTCGGCACACAGGTTCTGCTTGATGCATGCAACAAATATAACGTACCCAGATTCCACCAGGTTTCAACTGACGAAGTCTACGGCGACCTTCCGCTCGACAGACCCGACCTTATGTTCACAGAGGAAACACCGATTCACACATCATCCCCCTATTCTGCAAGCAAAGCTTCGGCTGACCTGCTCGTGCTCGCATACCACAGAACATTCGGCACACCTGTTACAATCTCACGTTGTTCAAACAACTATGGTCCGTATCAATTCCCTGAAAAGCTAATCCCTGTTATGATCGCAAAAGCTCTTGCTGACGAGAAGCTTCCCGTTTACGGTGAAGGTCTCAACGTCCGTGACTGGCTCTACGTTGATGACCACTGCAAGGCAATTGATATGATCGTTGAAAACGGCAAGATCGGCGAGGTTTACAACATCGGCGGACACAACGAAAAGGCCAACATCGACGTTGTAAAGACTATCCTCAAAGCTGTCGGTAAAGACGAAAGTCTTATCACTTTTGTAAAAGACCGTCCGGGTCACGATATGCGTTACGCTATCGATCCTGCTAAAATCCACGCTGAGCTCGGTTGGGAACCGGAAACACTCTTTAACGAGGGCATTCAGAAGACAATCGAATGGTATCTCAACAACCGTGAATGGTGGGAGAAAATCCTCAGTGGCGAATATGTAAATTACAGAGGTTAATTTTATGAAAAAATTTATCGCTCTTTTACTTGTAGGTATGCTTACCCTTTCTCTTTTCGGTTGCGGTGAAAAAGACGGCGACCTTGGAAAGCAGACAACAGTTGACAAAGAAAACGGTTACACCATAACCCAGGAAGTCAAAGTCTTCAAGTTTAAAGAAGAGGAAGACTCTCTCACAGAAAAAGAAACTCTCCGTAAAGAAGGCTTCAAGGTTACAAAAGAAAACACAATCGGGGAAATTGAAACAAAATCAGACGCTTTTGATATCGCACTTCAGGAAGTTACTGTTGATTTCAACACAATGACAGCTTACTTTGACAGAACACGCGGAATATGGAAAATCGTCTTCTCCGATGTAACTGAATCAACAGCTGAAGACGGAAAAATCTCCCGCACAAGTGTTACAAAAGAAACCGTATACATCGACGAACTCGGTTACACACTCTACGCTTATACTGAATAACGACAAAAATCGCCCTTCACGGGCGATTTGCTTTAGAAGGAGCAATTATGAATACAATTGCGAAAATTAAAACAGATTTTCCGACCAAATTCGGCATTCCACGTCAGAGCGGACTTGTTGAAGAGCTGAAAGGTGCAGTCATCTTTGAGCCGACATACCGTAACGCTGATGCAATCCGCGGTCTTGAAAACTTTTCTCATATCTGGCTTATCTGGAAGTTTTCAACAGGCGTTTCTGAAAGCTGGTCACCCACAGTACGTCCCCCGAAACTCGGCGGTAACACAAAGGTAGGTGTCTTCGCTTCACGCTCACCCTTCAGACCTACCTCGCTAGGTCTTTCGTCCGTCAGGCTTGAAAGCATCGAATACAGCGAAAAGTACGGACCCATTCTCCACGTAGCAGGTGCAGACCTGATGGACAATACCGCAATCGTAGATATAAAGCCGTATGTCCCCTACTCTGACTGTCATACGGATGCCACGGGCGGTTTTTCACAGGACGGAAACGCACAGCTTCTGAAGGTCGATGTTGCCGAGCGGATGATTTCAGTAATCCCCGAAGAAAAACGAAAGGCACTTATAAAAGTGCTTGAGCTTGACCCGCGACCTGCCTATCAGAATGACGAAAACCGCATTTACGGCTTCGGCTTTGCAGGGTTTGAAGTCAAGTTTTCTGTGGTGGATGATACGCTTTATGTACGTGAGATTACAAAAAATGAAGACTAAAGAAAAAGACCGTTGGAAAACCAACGGTCTTTAAAATTTCCTTTTCGGGGAGATTACTTAATCTCAACCTGTGCGCCAACTTCTTCGAGCTTAGCCTTGATTTCCTCAGCCTCGTCCTTAGAAACGCCTTCCTTAACAGCCTTCGGAGCGCCATCAACAAGAGCCTTAGCTTCTGCAAGACCAAGACCTGTGATATCCTTAACAGCCTT